>NZ_JASJVL010000010.1:0-223357 GCF_035019745.1 Pseudomonas sp. 10S5 | reverse complement strand
TCAAGGAAAGCATTGATGGCGGACCGCTTGAACTGCGTTGAATATTTACCCATGAAAAACACCCCGGTAGTTGGATGAGTGTCCAACATTTGGGGCGCAGTTCAGAATTCAGGGAAGCAGATATTGATCAATCAACCGTCCGAGGCAATCTCAACGTCACGCGCAGCCCGCCCTCACGCAGGTTTTGCAGGCTGACCTCTCCGCCATGGCTGTGGGCGATGTTGCGAGCGATTCCCAACCCTAGCCCGTAGCCTTGCTGTTGTTTGCCCGCTAAACGAAAGTGCGGCTCAAATACCTGCTCCAGACGCTGCTCGGGTACGCCTGGACCTTCGTCATCGACGTGGAGGACAAATGCACTGCTGTCGTCTGTTACATGCAGGTGCGCCCTTTGTCCGTATTTGAGGGCGTTGTCGATCAGGTTGCCCATGCAGCGCTTGAGCGCCAGCGGTTTGCCTAAAAATAGCGCTCCAGCTTGGCCCTGTTGGGTCACGCGGCCATTTCCGGCAGGCGAGACGTAGGGCTCGACCAGACAATCCAACACGTGATTGAGGTCCACCGGCTCGATGTTTTCATGAATATCAGTGTCTTTCACGCATTGCAGGGCGCCTTTGACCAGCAGTTCCAGCTCATCAAGATCGCGACTGAACTTGGCCTGCACGCTTTCATCCTCCAATAACTCAACCCGCAAACGAAGCCGAGTAATCGGCGTGCGCAAATCGTGGGAAATGGCGCTGAATAATTGACTGCGCTCGGAAAGGTAACGGCTGATGCGTTCGCGCATGGCGTTGAATGCCCGGCTGACTTCAACCACTTCACTCCCGCCGCCCTCAATGACCGGTTCGACCACGGTACCCAATGACATTTCCCGCGCGGCCCGTGCCAACCGCTTGAGTGGCCGACTCTGCCAATGCACCAGCAGACCGATGAATAGCAGCAGAAAGCTGCTGGTTAACCCAATGAACCATACCTGTTGCGTCGGCAGGTTCTGCTCTTCCAGGGTGGTGTAGGGTTCCGGCAGCAACGATGCAATGTACAGCCATTCACCGGGCGACAATTCGATTTGCGTGACGAGCACGGGCGGGTTGATCGGTTCCAAACTCAACGCATAGTGCGCCCAGGAACGTGGCAGTTCGTCGAGTTTGAGGCCACCGTTGAAAATCTTCAGATCCTCAGGACGCACGAATCTCACCGATATCGTCGGTTCGCTGCCCAAGTGTTGACGCAGCACCTCTTCGACGGCATTCAATACGGCTTGCTTGCGCAGGGTGGGGCCAAGAACCTCCATTTCCAGCGGCTTGTCGTTGAGAGACACGACAAAACGCGTGCCGCCCATGCTGCGCAACTGGTCCAACACCAGCGGTCGATAAGCAACCGGTAGCGAACGGAAGTAGCTGACACTGGCAGCCATGGAGTGCGCAAGACTGCGCGCACTGGTGACCAAGCCTTCCATTTGTGTCGCGCGCAACTGCGAGACCCAAATCACGCTGGACAGACCTTGCGCCAATAGCACAACTAGCAAGGTCAGCAGCAACATCCTACCGAGTAATGAACGAGGCATTGGAAAGCGCCAGCCCCTCATTTCAGTAGCCATTGCTGGCCTGGAAGGTCACGTTCGCCGCCAACAGGTAACCGCTGCCGCGCACGGTACGAATCAACCGCGGCGCTTTGCCGGTATCGCGCAAGCGCTGACGCAAGCGGCTAACCGCCATGTCAACAATGCGCTCCAGCGGCATTAACTCGCGTCCACGGGTGGCATTGCCAATCGTGTCGCGATCAAGAATCTGTTGTGGATTGTCCAGGAATAATTTGAGCAGCGCAAAATCAGCCCCGGAAAGGATGACTTCTTCACCGTCACGGTGAAATAAGCGATGACTGACCATGTCCAATCGCCAATCGTCGAACACCAGCACTTCGCCGCCGCTGCGCTCATGACCGAACTGTGCGCGGCGCAATAACGCCTTGATGCGCGCCTGCAACTCACGAGGGCTGAACGGTTTACCCAGATAATCATCAGCGCCCAGTTCCAGGCCGATTACTCGATCAGCCTCGTCTGAACTGGCGGTGAGCATGATGATGGGGACTTGGGCATAGCGCGGATGTTGGCGGACCCAACGGCACAAGCTAAAGCCATCTTCGTCGGGCAACATGACATCGAGAATCACAAGATCGCTGGGTTCATCACTGAGCGCTTGGCGAAAACCGGCACCATCACCGACCGTGCGCACTATGAAGCCACAGCGACTCAGGTAGGTTTGCAGCAATTCACAAATTTCCTGGTCGTCGTCGACCAGCAAAATTGACTTACTGACTGAGCTCACAGGGTCGTCCTTGTTATCAATAAAGCCTGTTTCTTAGTTGAGGCCGAGTAAATTAAACGCGACCAAACGCTTGCTGTAATGCTACGCCGGCACCCATAAGCCCTGGATATTCAGCTGTTACCAACCAAACCGGTACGCCCTTGAAGTAATCCTTCATCAAGCCTTTTTCGGCGAACGACCTGGCAAAACCGCTGGCAATGAAAAAATCACTGAAACGAGGAATCACACCGCCGCAAATGTAAACACCACCACGCCCGCCGACGGTCAATACGTTATTGCCTGCCACACGACCTAACCAGCAACAGAACTGCTCCAGCACCGCTGCCGCCACCGGATCGCCTGCCACGGCAGCCGAAGTGATAGCCGCCGGCGATTTATGCGTTGGCTCAATGTTATCCAGCGAACAACTGACTTGGTACAACAGCAGCAAGCCGGCTCCGCTGAGGATGGTTTCAGCGCTGACGTGCTCGTGCTCTGTCATCAATCGCGCCCAGATCTGGGCTTCCCGGGGCGTTCCCAACGGAAGATCAACGTGTCCGCCTTCGCCGGGCAAGGCCATCCAATGGTTATCGGCAAGGCCAATCAACGTGCCCACGCCTAATCCCGTTCCAGGTCCGATCACTACACGCGGTCGCCCTGCTTCAGGCATGCCGTGGCACACCGTCAGGTATTCGTTGTCTTTCAACCGGGTCATGCCCAAGGCCATTGCCGTGAAATCGTTGACCATCAACAAATTATCAACTTTGAGGTGGGCGCAGAATTCCGAACGGCTGATTCGCCAGTGGCTGTTGGTGAAATGAAATACATCGCCGCCCACCGGTCCGGCTACGGCCAGGCAGACGGAGCCGACTTCGCCCGGATGCAGGTCCAGGTCTTCGAGGTAGACCTCAAGGGCCTTTTCCGGGCTGGCGTAATCAATGGTCGGGAACACCCGGACCGAATGCAACGTATCGTCTTCCCAAATGGCAAAACGCGCATTAGTGCCACCGATATCACCCACCAAAGCCAATTTCACTTAAGCGTCTCCAATCCCGAGGTAAAGGCGCTAGCGCCCTGCTCTGCCGAGCTGAAAGCCATGCGCATGAAGCCAAACAGTTCGCGCCCACACCCAACACCGTTGTCGAGCAGACCCACTGCCGGTTCTCTGCCGGCCAACTCTGCCGCGTCCACCAGAACGTGCAATGTACCCTTAACACCGTCCAGACGGATAATGTCTCCGTCACGAATCAGCGCCAAGGGTCCGCCGTCGAACGCCTCCGGGCAGACATGGATCGCTGCCGGGATCTTACCGGACGCGCCAGACATCCGCCCGTCGGTGACCAACGCCACTTTGAAGCCACGGTCCTGCAACACGCCAAGGAACGGCGTCATTTTATGCAGCTCAGGCATGCCGTTGGAACGTGGCCCCTGGAACCGCATGACCGCGATGAAATCACGTTCCAATTGACCGGCTTTGAACGCGTCCGCCAAGTCTTGCTGGTCCTGGAACACCAGCGCTGGCGCTTCGACGATTTGATGTTCGGCGGCGACCGCAGAGACTTTCATCACGCCCCGACCGAGGTTGCCTTCCATTACACGTAAGCCGCCTTCGGCCGAGAAAGGCCGAGCGACCGGACGCAAAATATCCTCATCAAGGCTTTCGATCGGGCCGTCGCGCCATACCAATGTGCCATTTTCGAGGAATGGCTCTTGGGTGTAACGGCTCAGGCCGAATCCGGCAACGGTGTTGACGTTTTCGTGCAACAGACCGGCTTCGAGTAATTCGCGGATCAGGAACGACATTCCGCCCGCCGCCTGGAAGTGGTTGATGTCAGCTTTGCCGTTTGGATACACATGGCTAAGGGTCGGCACCACATCTGACAAGTCGGCCATGTCCTGCCAAGTCAGAATAATCCCGGCGGCCATGGCGATCGCCGGCATGTGCAGCGTGTGATTGGTCGAACCGCCTGTCGCGTGTAGCGCCACAATCGAGTTCACCAACGAACGCTCGTCGACGATTTCGCCCAGCGGCATGAACTGCCCGCTTTGCTTGGTCAACCGGGTGACTTGGTGAGCCGCTTCACGCGTCAGGGCATCGCGCAACGGGGTGTATGGATTGACAAAAGAAGCCCCAGGCAAGTGCAGGCCCATGACCTCCATGAGCAATTGGTTGGTGTTGGCGGTGCCATAAAACGTGCAAGTGCCAGGGCTGTGGTACGACTTCATCTCCGTTTCCAACAGCTCTTCGCGGGTGGCTTTACCCTCGGCGTAGCGCTGACGGACATCGGCTTTTTCCTTGTTGGAAATCCCCGACGGCATCGGGCCACCCGGTACGAATAAAGTCGGCAGATGACCAAAACGCAAGGCGCCCATCAACAAGCCCGGCACGATCTTGTCGCAGATACCGAGACACAGCGTGGCGTCGAACATGTTGTGAGACAGCGCGATGGCGGTCGACATTGCAATCACTTCACGGCTGGCGATACCCAGTTCCATGCCCGGCTCACCTTGGGTAACGCCGTCGCACATAGCGGGAACCCCACCGGCAAATTGGCCCACCGAGCCGATTTCACGCAAGGCTTGTTTGATCTGCTCAGGGTAATGCTCATACGGTTGGTGAGCCGAGAGCATGTCGTTGTACGAAGAAACAATGGCCACGTTGGCAGCATTCATCATTTTCAGACTTTGTTTGTCTTCAGTGCCGCAACTGGCCACGCCATGGGCGAAGTTGGCACATTGCAATTTACCGCGCATCGGACCATCGCTGGCGGCGCCACGGATCATGTGCAGATAGCGCTCACGTGTCGCACGACTACGGGCTATTAGCCGCTCAGTTACCTCAAGAACACGGGGATGCATGTAATGAACTCCAAGCTAGCGGATAGGTGACCCGTTCAGATGATTTCAATTTTCGGCAGTCGAGCCTAGGCTGAGCTCAGGCACGACTTCGAACAACTGTAATGGGCTTACGGGTTACTCGTTGTAGATAAAACAAAATATTGCCACTAAAAAGGCTTGTTTTCTATTTTTATGCGAATAATCTTGTAATTCCAACAACAAATTTCACAGAGGACGGCTGTATGACTCTTCGCATCGCAATCAATGGATTTGGCCGCATCGGCCGCAATGTCCTACGCGCACTCTATACCCAAGGTTACCGGCAAGACTTGCAAGTCGTCGCCATCAACGACTTGGGCGACAGCTCAATCAACGCACATCTGCTGCAATTTGACACTGTTCACGGCCATTTCGGCGGCACGGTCGAGTTCGACGATGAGAGCCTGACGGTCAATGGGGACCGAATTGCAGTCAGCGCCATCCGCAACCCGGCCGACTTGCCGTGGAAAGCCGAGAACATTGACGTTGTATTTGAATGCACCGGTCTGTTCACCGACCGCAATAAAGCCGCTGCGCATATCACTGCTGGCGCTCGCAAAGTGATTATCTCTGCACCGGCCAAAGGTGCCGATGCCACCGTGGTTTACGGCGTTAACCACGACGTGCTGCGTCAATCGCATCAGATTATTTCAAACGCATCGTGTACCACCAACTGCCTGGCACCCGTGGCCCAAGTGATCCATCGCGAGCTGGGCATTGAAAACGGTTTGATGACCACGATTCACGCCTACACCAACGATCAGAATCTGACTGACGTCTATCACACTGACCCTTACCGTGCGCGTTCAGCCACACACAACATGATTCCAAGCAAGACCGGCGCAGCTGAAGCGGTGGGGCTGGTGCTACCGGAACTGGCGGGCAAACTGACAGGAATGTCGGTTCGGGTCCCGGTGATCAACGTTTCACTGGTGGATCTGACCGTGCAGCTCAAGCGTGAAACCACTGCCGAAGAGGTCAACGAGATATTCAAGGAAGCCAGCCGCCACTCTAAAGTGCTCGGCTACAACACGTTGCCGTTGGTTTCCAGTGACTTCAACCACAACCCACTGTCCTCAATCTTCGACGCCAATCACACCAAGGTAAACGGTAAGCTGCTGAAAGTGTTGGCTTGGTATGACAATGAATGGGCATTCTCCAACCGGATGCTGGACAATTGCCTGGCGCTGCACAACGCAGACTAACAGGGCATCTTTTCATAGCTTGTCACGAATGGCCGCTTGACCAATATCGCAGATGATAACAATTATCATTAGCTATTTTATTGGTCAGGTATTCCGTGAACCAGTCGAGTTTCAATGAACTCTTCCTTTCCCAGCGCAAAATTCTGCTACGCATGCTGCAGAGAATGGTTGGCAACGTTTTCGCGGCAGAAGACTTGTTGCACGACACCTACTTGCGCGTCACTCGCGCGTTGGCTGAACGCTCAATCGAGCATTTGGCACCCTTTCTCTATCAGACCGCGCGAAACCTGGCGTTAGACCACCTGCGTGCGCAACGCCTTCAATCCCGGACGATGATCGAAGACGTACCGCTGGATGTTTTGCGCAACGTCACCCAATCCCAAAGCAGCGCCGAAGATGCCGCTCATGCTCAACGCTTGCTTGAACGCCTCAACACCTGCCTCACTGAACTGAGTACACGTCAGCAAAAAATATTCTCCCTCAATCGCTTGCAAGGCTGCAGCTATCCGGAAATTGCAGCCCAGCTCGACGTCTCCACAAGCACGGTGCAAAAGGAGCTAAAGCTGATCAAAGCCATCTGCAATGGGGTTGTGTTTCAGCATGAACTGTAGTGAATACCAATAGTTTTTACGCGATGTCCATCCGTCGTTCGTCTAGTTATAGCCAACGCAATTGATTCTCACTTAAATCAAGCGTGACTATGAATAATGACCCTAACGACGGCGAGCTATCGATGCTGACACCAAGTAAAACCTTCACCCAATCTTCACTCACCCTGGCATTGATTGCAGCGCAGGCATTCAGTCTTGTAGCGACCGCTGCGATACCTAACGAAGAAGCCGCGCCGGTATCGGCGGGCAATGCCGTCATGTTGCAACAAACCACTATAAGCGCCACACGCACTGAACAGTCGGTCAACTCGGTTTCAAGCAGCGTCAGCGTGCATGAACGCAAAGAACTTGATGAGCAGAACGTCAATAACATTCGTGATTTGGTGCGCTACGAACCCGGTGTGTCGGTGGGCGGTACCGGGCAACGTTCTGGCACTACCGGATACAACATCCGAGGGATCGATGGGGATCGAGTCCTGACCCAGGTCGATGGCGTCGAAGTTCCCGCCAGTTTTTCTAACGGGCCTTATGCTAAAACTCACCGCAACTACGTGGACCCGGAAATCGTCAAACGCGTAGAGATCCTACGCGGACCGGCGTCGGTGCTGTACGGCAGCAGTGCTATCGGTGGCGCGGTCAGCTATTTCACCCTCGATCCGGACGACATTATTAAGCCCGGGCAAGACGTCGGCGCCCGGTTGAAAACCGGTTACAACTCGGCGGACAACAGTTGGCTCAACTCCGCTACCGTCGCCGGTCACCATGAAAATATCGACGGTTTGCTGCACCTGAGCCAGCGCAACGGTCGTGCAACTGAATCCTATGATGACCATGGCGGCACCGGGCTGGGCCGCACCGCTGCGAACCCGGAGGATGTGCGTAACACAAATGTACTGGCAAAACTGGGCTGGAATTATGGCGAGGAATCGCGGCTGGGGTTGACTTACGAACGCTACAGGAGTGATACCGATACCAACCAGAAAAGTGCAGTGGGCGGGCCTTACTTCCCCGCTCCCCAAGGTTGGTACAAGTCGCGCACGGGGAATGACACCCTCACCCGCGAACGATTCGGCATTGAAAACCGCTTCGCCCTCAATAGGGCGCTGGCCGATCACGTCAAATGGAGTTTGAACTATCAAGTCGCCAGGACCGACCAGAGCACAGAAGAGTTGTTATCGTCTCCTAGCCGTAAAGTGAACCGTGTGCGAAACACTGTCTATCAAGACAAACAATGGGTGGTTGACGCGCAGTTCGACAAAACCTTTTCGATTGTTGATACCGATCATCTGCTGACCTACGGCACAACCATCAAGCAGCAAAAAGTCACCGGCTTGCGCCAAGGCAGCGGTACCTGCGTGGCCGTATTTCGCGCCTGCCGAGTGATTGGTACGGACAGCCCGGCCGACCGTGTTAAGCCTATGAGCGACTTCCCGGACCCTACCGTCACCAGTTATGCGCTGTTCGCTCAAGACGAAATTCGCTGGAACAACTGGACCTTCTCGCCGGGCCTGCGCTACGACTACACCCAGCTTGATCCGCATATCACTCAGGAATTTTTGAATAGCGCCAACCCAAGCGGTAACGGCACGGTCAGCGACAAAAATAAAACCTGGCATCGCGTATCACCCAAATTGGGTCTGACCTATGCGCTGACCGAGCAATACACCTTGTACGGCCAATACGCCGAAGGTTTCCGCACGCCAACCGCCAAAGCACTGTATGGCCAGTTCGAAAATCTCACCTCAGGCTACATCGTTGCACCTAATCCGAACCTGAAACCGGAGACCAGCAAAAGCTACGAAACCGGCCTGCGAGGCAATTTCGACGCGGGATCGTTTGGCGTAGCGGTGTTCTATAACAAGTACCGCGACTTTATCAACGAAGACGCGATTACCCCTGGTGCTCTTGAAACCGTGTTCCAGGCCAATAACATCAAGCACGCCACCATCAAGGGCGCCGAGGTCAAAGGCCGCTTGAACCTTGATGCATTCGGTGCATCCGCCGGTCTGTACACCCAAGGTTCAGTGGCCTATGCCCACGGACGCAACAACGACACTGGCCAGCCGATCAACAGCGTCAACCCGCTGACCGGCGTCTTCGGTTTGGGCTACGACCAAAATGCTTATGGCGGATTGCTGAGCTGGACAGTGGTTCAGCGCAAGAACCAGGTCGACGACACCGCGACCGTTTTCAATGCGCCAGACGGCACCTCCAGCCAATTCAGATCAGCAGGCTATGGCGTCTTCGATTTAACCGGTTACTACCAGGTTGCTGATGACGTAACCATCAACGCCGGCCTGTACAACCTCACCGATAAAAAATACTGGAGCTGGGATGACGTGCGCGGTTACGACAGCACCGGCGAAGCGGGCGCCACCGCCCCGGCCAATCTTGATCGTTTGACCCAGCCGGGCCGCAACTTCGGCGTCAACGTGGTGTGGGACATCTGATGTTTTAGCCTGCGCCGGGGACATTCGGCGCAGGTTTACTCGTTTCGAAACGTGTTTTAAAAGGACGATTTATGACTTCCCGACAGCATCGCCCGGCCCTTCGCTCTCAACGGCTGAATCAGATCACCCAGGCGCCTCATGAACAGCTCGACAAGGCGGTAAAAGCCAACGCACCGTTTGAAAGCTTGGCCAGTTACACCCGCTTTGTCGTGGCTCAATACGCTTTTCAAGCGGAGTTGGAAGCCGTGTACAACGACCCGGAACTGGTGAAAATCTTCGACGACCTGCCCGACCGCTGCCGCGCTGAACACGCCAAGGCCGATCTGGCAGACCTTTGCACCGTGGTGCCTGAACCGGTCGCCGGTGCACTGCTTCAGCCCACCAAATTCCAGGCATTGGGATGGTTATACGTCTCGGAAGGCTCCAAGCTGGGCGCAGCTTTTTTGATCAAGCGCGCCGTGGCTCTAGACCTCAACGCTACCTTTGGCGCGCGTCATCTGAGCGAACCTGCCGGGGGCCGGGCCGACGGTTGGAAGCGTTTTGTGCGAACTCTGGATAATTTGCAGCTCAGTGCCGAGCAAGAGGCGCAAGTCGAACGGGGCGCAATCGAGGCATTTGAACGTTTCAATGTGTTGCTGCGACAGGCTTACGCCACCGCACCGAAGACTTAAACTGCTTGAACCCGGCGCGCCCGGCCAGCCCTGTTAAACTGCCCGGGTTGTTAAATGGACACACGCCCATGACCCTCTCGACCAAACCTCACGCACCGACCGGCTCAAAAACCGCTCGCGTGCTGTTCGGTATTCTTGCCTATGTCAGCTTGACCATAGGCTTGATCGCCATCGTCGTACCCGGTTTGCCCACTACCGAATTCATCCTGCTAGCCGCCTGGGCTGCCACCAAAAGTTCACCCCGGTTAAGCGCCTGGCTAGAAAACCATCGACTGTTTGGCCCGATGCTGAGCAATTGGCGCAACGGCCGCCTGATAGCCCGCCGGGCTAAAATCAGCGCTAGCGTCAGCATGTTGATCTGCGCTGTAGCGATGCTCATCCTGCTCAACCACCACTGGCCGGTCTACCTCGCCATTGGCGGTATGAGCCTGGGCAATCTATGGATCTGGTCAAGGCCGGAGCCTGCTGAAAACTCTGTGTAGATGCCAACTTCTGGCGAAGGACTTCATGCGATGCATGACACTTCGCCACCTCGCCAACAAGACGGTATCTACAAATAGAGCAACGATAGCTCGTCGAGTTATGTGGTCCAGGTTGCCCCAGTTGCCTGCAGGTACCAGCGACAGATTGTCACGGCAATAAGATAACTACTTGATCTGCGTCATCTGCCCGTACAGCGATTGAACTACCGTTGTGAATTCCTTCTCTTGGATGGAGCTGCGCGATGTCTGATTCTCCTGGCAAACTTCGACTCGGCGCGCTAGTGGCCTTGGTAGTGGGCTCGATGATAGGCGGGGGGATTTTCTCGCTCCCGCAAAATATGGCCGCCAGCGCCGACGTCGGCGCCATTTTACTGGGTTGGGCAATAACTGCCGTCGGCATGCTGACCCTGGCGTTCGTGTTCCAAACCCTGGCCAACCGTAAACCCACCCTCGATGGTGGTGTATACGCTTACGCCAAAGCCGGTTTTGGCGATTACATGGGCTTTTCGTCAGCCTGGGGCTACTGGATCAGCGCGTGGCTAGGCAACGTCGGTTACTTCGTTCTGCTGTTCAGCACCCTCGGTTATTTCTTCCCGATCTTCGGTCAAGGCAACACCCCAGCCGCAATAGTGGGGGCCTCTATTTTGTTGTGGGCAGTACATTTTCTGGTGCTGCGCGGGATCAAAGAAGCCGCGTTTATAAACCTCGTCACCACCGTTGCCAAAGTCGTGCCGCTGTTGCTGTTTGTCTTGATTGCGATCTTCGCCTTCAAGCTAGACATCTTCACCGCTGACATTTGGGGTATCAAGAACCCGGACCTGGGCAGCGTGATGAATCAGGTGCGCAACATGATGCTGGTCACCGTCTGGGTGTTCATTGGCATTGAAGGCGCAAGCATCTTTTCCGCCCGGGCCGAAAAGCGCTCGGATGTGGGCAAGGCCACCATCATTGGTTTCATCACCGTGTTGCTGTTTCTGGTGTTCGTGAACGTGCTGTCGCTGGGCATCATGACTCAGCCAGAATTGGCCAAACTGCAGAATCCATCAATGGCTGCCGTGCTTGAGCATGTAGTCGGGCATTGGGGCGCGGTATTGATTAGCGTGGGCTTGATCATCTCCCTGCTCGGCGCCCTGCTGTCGTGGGTCTTGCTGTGTGCGGAAATCATGTTTGCCGCAGCCAAAGACCACACCATGCCAGCGTTCCTAAAGCGTGAAAACGCCAACCATGTACCGGCCAATGCACTGTGGCTGACCAACGCCATGGTTCAGGTATTCCTGATCATCACTTTATTCTCTGCCAGCACTTATCTGTCGCTGATCTACCTCGCGACCTCGATGATTTTAATCCCGTATCTGTGGTCCGCAGCCTATGCCGTGTTGTTAGCGGTGCGCGGCGAAACCTACGAAAAGGCCATCGCCGAACGCAAGAAAGACCTGTTTATCGGTGCCGTCGCGCTGATCTATGCGGTCTGGTTGATTTATGCCGGCGGCGTGAAATACCTGCTGCTCTCGGCCCTGCTCTATGCACCCGGCGTGATTCTGTTTGCCAAAGCCAAACGTGAACTCGGCCAACCGGTTTTTACCAACCTGGAGAAGTTGATCTTTGCCGTCGTGCTGATCGGGGCGCTGGCTGCTGCCTATGGCCTTTACGCCGGTTTTCTGACCCTGTTGTAACACCCCTGCTCATGTCATTGGAGGAGTACAGAAATGTCCGCTGAACCCGTCAAACTTGGCGTCCACTCTGAAGTAGGCAAGCTTCAAAAGGTCTTGGTCTGCTCACCCGGCCTCGCTCACCAACGCCTGACTCCAAATAACTGCGATGAACTGCTATTCGACGACGTGCTATGGGTCAATCAGGCCAAGCGCGACCATTTTGATTTCGTCACCAAAATGCGTGAGCGTGGCGTCGATGTGCTGGAAATGCACAATCTGCTGACCGATATCGTGGCGACGCCCGAAGCACTCGATTGGATTTTGGAGCGCAAGATCAGTGCGAACTCCGTCGGCATCGGTTTAATCAACGAGACCAACGCCTGGATGCGCAGCCTGGAGCCGCGCAAGATCGCCGAATACTTGATTGGCGGCGTGTCTGCAGATGACCTGCCGAGCGATTTCGGCGGAAAGACTCTAGAGATATTCCGCGATTTCCTGGGGCATTCCAGCTTCATTCTGCCGCCGTTGCCAAACACGATATTCACCCGTGACACCACTTGCTGGATCTATGGCGGCGTTACCTTGAATCCGATGCACTGGCCCGCGCGGCGTCAGGAAACGTTGCTCGCCAGCGCGATCTACAAATTTCACGCTGAATTCGTCAACGCGGATTTCCGTATCTGGTACGGCGACCCGGATGAAGACCACGGTAACGCCAGCCTTGAAGGTGGCGACGTAATGCCCATCGGCAATGGTGTGGTGTTGATCGGCATGGGCGAGCGCTCGTCACATCAAGCCATCGGCCAACTGGCGCGAAACTTGTTCAAGTACAACGCGGTTGAACGGGTGATCGTCGCCGGTCTGCCAAAGTCCCGCGCAGCGATGCACCTGGACACCGTTTTCAGCTTTTGCGACCGCGACCTGGTAACGATTTTCCCGGACGTGGTCAAACAAATCGTCGCCTTCAGCTTGCGCCCTGACGAAAGCAAACCAGGTGGCATCGACATCCGTCGCGAGGACACCAACCTCCTCGACACCGTCGCCGCAGCGCTCAATCTCAAAACCCTGCGGGTGGTGGAAACCGGTGGCAACAGCTTTGCCGCTGAGCGCGAACAGTGGGACGACGGCAACAACGTCGTGGCCTTAGAGCCAGGCGTGGTCATCGGTTACGACCGCAATACCTACACCAACACCCTGCTGCGCAAAGCTGGCGTCGAGGTCATCACCATCAGCGCCAGTGAGTTGGGCCGAGGTCGCGGCGGTGGCCACTGCATGACCTGCCCAATCGTTCGTGACCCGGTTAATTACTGATTGTTTGCCCACTTTCAAGGGAGATTAAACATGGCTTTTAATATGCGTAATCGCAGCCTGCTGAGCTTGATGCACCACACCACCCGTGAGCTGCACTATTTGCTCGACCTGTCCCGCGATCTCAAGCGCGCGAAATACACAGGCACCGAACAGCAACACCTCAAAGGCAAAAATATTGCACTGATCTTCGAAAAAACCTCGACCCGCACCCGTTGCGCATTCGAAGTAGCGGCCCACGACCAAGGGGCGCACGTCACCTACATTGACCCGGTGTCGTCGCAAATCGGCCACAAGGAAAGCATGAAAGACACCGCACGGGTTCTCGGGCGCATGTTCGACGCCATCGAATACCGTGGTTTTGAGCAGGAAATCGTCGAGGAACTGGCCAAGTTCGCCGGCGTACCTATTTTCAATGGCTTGACCGCTGAGTTTCACCCAACGCAAATGATCGCCGACACCATGACCATGCGCGAACACAGCGACAAACCGCTGCACGACATCAGCTACGCCTACCTGGGCGATGCGCGCTACAACATGGGCAACTCACTGCTGATGATCGGCGCCAAGCTGGGCATGGACGTGCGTATCGGCGCACCTAAAGCGCTGTGGCCGCATGAGGATTTCATCGCCCAATGCAAAGTCTTCGCCGAGGAAAGCGGCGCACGCATCACCATCACCGAAGACCCGAAAGAAGCGGTCAAAGGCGTCGATTTCATCCACACCGATATTTGGGTGTCCATGGGCGAACCGGTAGAAGCGTGGGATGAGCGCATCGAGCAATTGCTGCCGTATCAGGTCAACAGCGCCATGATGAAAGCGGCGGGCAACCCACGGGTTAAATTCATGCACTGCCTGCCTGCGTTTCATAACAGCGAAACCAAAGTCGGTAAAGACATCGCCAGCCGCTACCCAAACCTGGCCAACGGCGTGGAAGTGACCGAAGACGTTTTCGAATCCCCAGCCAACATCGCCTTCGAGCAAGCGGAAAACCGCATGCACACGATTAAAGCAATCTTGGTAGCGGCATTGGCAGGATAAGTTGCAACAAGACTTCAGGAGCCACTATTGGCGGCTCCACAGGGGTTGCGCTAACTTCAAAAAGGAAAAACCACCATGCGTATCGTCGTTGCTCTGGGTGGTAACGCCCTGCTCCGTCGTGGCGAGCCGATGACGGCTGACAATCAGCGGATCAATATTCGCATCGCCGCCGAACAAATCGCCAAAATATCCCACCACAATGAATTGGTCGTCGCTCACGGCAATGGCCCGCAAGTCGGCCTACTGTCCCTGCAAGCGGCCGCCTACACTTCGGTATCTCCATACCCGCTTGACGTGCTTGGGGCAGAAACCGAAGGCATGATCGGCTATATGATCGAGCAGGAATTGGGCAATCTGCTACCCATTGATAAACCGTTCGCCACTCTGCTGACTCAAGTTGAAGTGGATGGTAACGACCCCGCGTTTCAGCACCCGAGCAAACCCATCGGCCCGATCTACTCAAAAGAAGAGGCCGAACACCTGGCTCAAGAAAAAGGCTGGAGCATTGCCCCAGACGGTGACAAGTACCGTCGCGTTGTAGCCAGCCCGAGACCCAAGCGCATCTTCGAAATTCGCCCCATCAAATGGCTGCTGGAGAAAGGCAGCATTGTAATCTGCGCGGGCGGTGGCGGCATTCCGACGATGTATGGCGAAGACGGCAAGCTCAAAGGCGTGGAAGCCGTGATCGATAAAGACCTGTGCTCGGCCTTGCTGGCGGAGCAACTGGACTGCGATTTGCTAGTGATTGCCACTGACGTTGATTCAGCGTTTATCGACTGGGGTAAGCCGACGCAAAAGGCCATCGCCCAGGCTCATCCCGACGACATGGAAAAACTGGGCTTTGCCGCAGGCTCGATGGGGCCTAAAGTGCAGGCTGCCTGCGAATTCGCGCGCAACACCGGAAAAGAGGCCGTGATCGGTTCGCTGGCGGACATCGAAGACATCGTCAACGGTTATGCCGGAACCCGGATCAGCACCGCCAGACAAGGCATTCACTATCGGTGAACCTGGGAAGCGACCATGTGGTCTATTCCTACACTTTTGTACCGTAAAGGAGCAACGCACATGTACGAGCCAGGTCATTTGTATATCACTCGCGCTGCGCTGCAACCCGATGACTTCGGGTATGACATCCATATCCACTACGAAGTGCATCAAGACCCAAAAGACGGCGCTTACATGCATTTCTCCATGGTCGGCGATGTCAACGGCGACGCGTTCGAAGATACGTTTGATCTGCCGCGTGACAGCGCTTTCAACTTCGCCAGCGTGGCCAACAAGATCGCAATCAAACACGGTTTGCCGCACACCGCGACCCTGCCGCTGGCGATGCACAAGCAATACGACGAAATGTTCGAAGACGTCCGGGCAAAGCTCGCCATTAAATCGGGTGAGCCGGTGAAGCCTGAGCATCTGAAGTAATTTACAAAGCCTCTCGCCACCACGTTCGCTCTTTAGGAGCCAACTTGTTGGCGAAGCGCCTGCCACGCCACCACCCAATTTACTGGCATAATTGCCGCCCTCGCCGCCGGAACACTCATTCGCCCCATGCGTATCCACGTCTGCTTCATCGACCGCGTTGGCATTACCCAGGAAGTGCTGGCGATTCTCGGCGGGCGCAATCTGAATCTGGACGCGGTGGAGATGGTTCCGCCGAACGTATACATCGACGCCCCCACCCTCAGCCCGCAAGTGCTGGAAGAGTTGAAAGACCGGCTGTTTCGAGTGCGCGGTGTCGAGGCGATTACCGTGGTCGACATCCTTCCCGGCCAACGGCGGCACCTTCAGCTTGATGCCCTGCTCGCCGCCATGACCGACCCGGTTTTGGCGCTGGACAGCAACGGCCGCATACTGCTTGCCAACCCTGCACTAATTGCGCTCTGCGGCCGTGAGCCTGCGGGCGAATCTGTGGCGGAGCTGTTCGCTGATCCCGGTCTGCATACGGCGCTGCTGGAAAACGGTTTTCGCCTGCCATTGCGCGAAGTCACGCTCAACGGCGAAGCTCTCCTGCTGGACGCCACGCCGATCACTGACGCTGGGGCATTGCTCACCCTGTACCTGCCGAGCCGCATTGGTGAACGCTTGGCCGCGCTGCACCATGACCATTCCGAGGGTTTTGACTCACTGCTAGGCGAGTCGCAGCCCATCCGCACGTTGAAGACGCGAGCGTTGCGCGTCGCTGCTTTGGACGCGCCGCTGCTGATTCAAGGCGAAACCGGCACCGGCAAAGAGCTAGTGGCCCGTGCCTGTCACGCCATCAGTGCCCGCCATGCGGCACCGTTTTTGGCGCTCAACTGCGCCGCACTCCCGGAAAACCTCGCCGAAAGCGAACTGTTCGGTTACGCCCCCGGCGCCTTTACTGGCGCCCAACGTGGCGGCAAACCCGGACTGATGGAGATGGCCAACCACGGCACGGTGTTTCTCGATGAAATCGGCGAAATGTCGCCGTACCTGCAAGCCAAGCTGCTGCGGTTTTTGAACGACGGCAGCTTCCGGCGAGTCGGTGGCGACCGGGAAGTGAAGGTCAACGTACGGATCCTCAGCGCCACCCACCGCGACTTGGAAAAGATGGTCAGCGAAGGCACCTTTCGCGAGGACCTGTTTTATCGACTGAACGTGCTTAACCTTGAGGTGCCGCCGCTACGTGAACGCGGGCAAGACATTTTGCTGTTGGCGCGCTATTTCATGGAGCAAGCCTGCGCGCAGATTCAACGGCCTATCTGCCGCCTGACGCCGGGCACCTACCCGGCCCTGCTCAGTAATCGCTGGCCCGGCAATGTGCGCCAGTTGCAAAACGTGATTTTCCGCGCGGCGGCGATTTGCGAAAGCTCGCTGGTGGACATCGGCGACCTGGACATCGCGGGCACCTCAGTAGCGCGCCAGACCGACGGCGAAGTCGCCAGCTTGGAACAGGCGGTCGAAGACTTCGAAAAAACTTTGCTAGAAAAGCTCTACGTCAGCTACCCCTCGACTCGCCAACTTGCCAGCCGTTTGCAAACTTCCCACACCGCCATCGCTCACCGGCTGCGCAAGTATGGGATTTCCGGAAAGGGTTGATGCCCAAAGGTTGGCTCCTTCAGGGAAGGTTATTTCTCTGAACTGTACTGAAACCACTACAGCGGAACGAATTCGCTACAGAACCCTGCACGCCGCGCAACGCAAGGCCCTGATCCCATAGGCATTTTCCAGACAGGTTTAACTGTAGCGATTCCGCTACAGCGGACAAAACATGTCGATGTTAAAAATCTCATAACTATATGATTTAAAACAATATTTAGACACTGGCCGCAAAATTGCTATGAACTCGCCATTACGTTCGTGCCGGTCACGAGCTTTTGCGCCTTTGAGGAGTTTTTATGAGCGAGTTGCGATTCACCGTTGATCACGAATGGTTACGTGCTGAAGCTGATGGCAGCGTTACTGTTGGCATCACCCCGTATGCACAGGAATCGCTAGGCGACGTGGTGTTCGTGCAACTTCCGGAGCTGCAGGCCTACACTCAACACGCTGAAGTCTCGGTAGTGGAGTCAGTCAAAGCCGCCAGCAGCATAAACATGCCGCTAAATGGTGAGGTGGTTGAAGTCAATACTGCCCTCGAAACCACTCCTGAGCTGGTCAACGAAGATGCATCCAGCGCGGGCTGGTTCTTTCGTTTCATCCCTGAAGATGCTGACGCCATTCACGCCTTGCTCGATCAAGGCGCGTACGACCGCTTGATCAAAGCCAACGCCGAGGCTTGAGGAATAGACATGACTGACCGTATCGAGTTAAACACCGCTAACGAATTTATCGCGCGCCATATTGGCCCTCGCCCAGCTGACGAAAAAGCCATGCTCGGCCTCTTGGGCTTCGACTCGCTAGAAGCGTTGAGCGCCGCTATCATCCCGGAAAGCATCAAGGGCACCAGCGTCCTCGACATGGGCCCGGGGCAAAGCGAAGCGGATGCACTGGCGTCAATCAAAGTTATCGCCAGCAAAAACCAGCTGTTCAAAACCTACATTGGCCAGGGCTATTACAACACCCATACCCCTGCTCCGATCCTGCGCAACTTGCTGGAAAATCCAGCGTGGTACACCGCTTACACGCCATATCAGCCCGAGATTTCCCAAGGCCGCCTGGAGTCATTGTTGAACTTCCAGACATTGATCAGCGACCTGACCGGTTTGCCGATCGCCAACGCATCGCTGCTCGACGAAGCGACCGCTGCCGCCGAAGCCATGACCTTCTGCAAGCGCTTGAGCAAGAACAAGAGCAGCCATCTGTTTTTCGCCTCAATCCATTGCCATCCACAGACCGTCGATGTTCTGCGCACCCGTGCTGAACCGCTGGGGATTACCGTCGTGGTCGCGGATGAAAGCGAACTGACTGAGGTCGGTGAATATTTTGGCGCGCTGCTGCAGTACCCAGCGAGCAACGGTGATCTATTCGACTACCGTGAACTGGTCGAACGCTTCCATGCTGCCCATGCACTGGTGGCGGTATCCGCGGATCTGCTGGCATTGACCTTGCTGACCCCGCCTGGCGAATTCGGCGCAGACGTGGCCATTGGTAGTGCACAACGTTTCGGCGTACCACTGGGTTTTGGTGGTCCGCACGCGGCTTACTTTTCCACCCGCGACGCGTTCAAGCGCGACATGCCTGGCCGTTTGGTCGGGGTGTCGGTTGATCGCCATGGCAAGTCTGCGCTGCGTCTGGCCATGCAAACCCGCGAACAACATATCCGCCGCGAAAAGGCCACCAGCAACATCTGCACCGCGCAAGTGCTCTTGGCCAACATTGCCAGCATGTATGCGGTCTACCACGGACCCCGTGGCCTGATACAGATCGCCAAGCGAACACACCACTTGACCGCGATTTTCGCTCAAGGGCTGAGCCAGCTGGGCTTAAACGTCGAGCAGGCGTTCTTCTTCGACAGCTTGACCTTGGTCACCGGCGCCGACACCGCGACCCTGCACGCTAAGGCCCGCGCGCAACAGATCAACCTGCGTGAAATCGACGCCCAGCGCCTCGGCCTGTCGTTCGACGAAACCACCCAACAGGCCGACGTTGAAGCCCTGTGGCAGTTATTTGCGGTTGATGGACAAAAACTGCCGGACTTCAACGCACTGGCTAACGATGCCAAATCGAAGCTGCCTGCCGCGCTCGTGCGCCAATCGCCAATCCTCAGCCACCCGGTGTTCAACCGTTATCACTCCGAAACCGAGCTAATGCGCTACCTGCGCAAATTGGCGGATAAGGACTTGGCGCTGGATCGCACCATGATCCCGCTCGGCTCGTGCACCATGAAACTCAACGCCGCCAGCGAAATGATCCCGGTCACCTGGGCCGAGTTCGGTAATCTGCACCCGTTTGCCCCTGCCGAGCAGAGCCTGGGTTATCAGCAATTGACCGACGAACTGGAAACGATGCTCTGCGCCGCCACCGGTTACGACGCCATTTCGCTGCAACCAAACGCCGGCTCTCAAGGTGAATACGCCGGTCTGCTGGCGATTCGCGCTTACCACCAAAGCCGTGGCGACGAACGCCGCGACATCTGCCTGATCCCATCTTCTGCCCACGGCACCAACCCCGCGACCGCCAACATGGCCGGTATGCGAGTGGTCGTAACCGCCTGCGATGCACGCGGTAACGTCGACATCGAAGACCTGCGCGCCAAAGCCATTGAGCACCGCGAACACCTCGCGGCGCTAATGATCACTTACCCGTCGACCCATGGCGTGTTCGAAGAAGGCATTCGCGAAATCTGCGGCATCGTTCACGATAACGGCGGTCAGGTCTACATCGACGGCGCCAACATGAACGCGATGGTTGGCCTCTGCGCACCAGGAAAATTCGGGGGCGACGTGTCGCACCTGAACCTGCACAAAACCTTCTGCATTCCCCACGGCGGTGGCGGTCCAGGCGTTGGCCCGATTGGCGTGAAATCGCACCTTGCCCCGTTTCTTCCGGGCCACGTCACGATGGAGCGCAAGGTGGGCGCGGTCTGCGCGGCACCGTTCGGCAGCGCAAGCATTTTGCCGATTACCTGGATGTACATCCGCATGATGGGTGGGGCTGGCCTCAAGCGTGCTTCGCAGTTGGCGATTCTCAATGCCAACTACATATCGCGACGCCTGGAAGAGCATTACCCCGTGCTGTACACCGGCAGCAATGGTCTGGTGGCACACGAATGCATCCTCGACCTGCGCCCCTTGAAAGACAGCAGCGGCATCAGCGTTGATGACGTCGCCAAGCGCCTGATCGACTTCGGCTTCCATGCGCCAACCATGTCGTTCCCGGTGGCCGGCACCTTGATGATCGAACCAACCGAAAGCGAATCCAAGGAAGAACTGGACCGTTTCTGCGACGCCATGATCTGTATCCGCGACGAAATCCGTGCAGTGGAAAGTGGCGCGCTGGACAAGGAAGACAACCCGCTGAAAAACGCGCCACACACGGCGGCCGAAATCGTTGGCGAGTGGACTCACCCGTACAGCCGCGAACAAGCGGTGTACCCCGTCGCCTCGTTGATTGATGGCAAGTACTGGCCGCCAGTGGGTCGCGTCGACAATGTCTTTGGTGATCGCAACCTGATCTGCGCGTGCCCATCGATTGAGAGCTATCAAGAGGCTTGATCTGAATAGGCATTAACAGCCTCGCCAACAAGTTGGCTCTACAGAGGAATGCAATTCCCTGTAGGAGCCAACTTGTTGGCGAAGCGACTCATAACAACAAAAAATACCGGAGTGCACCATGTCACTGAGCGTATTTGACCTGTTCAAGATCGGCATCGGACCCTCCAGTTCGCACACCGTAGGCCCGATGCGTGCCTCTGCGCGGTTTGCCGAAGGCCTGCGTCGCGATGACTTACTAACCAGCACAGCCAGCATCAAGGTCGAGTTGTATGGGTCGCTGGGCGCTACCGGCAAAGGCCATGGCAGTGACAAAGCGGTAATGCTGGGCCTGGAAGGCGAGCACCCGGACACGGTGAATACCGAAACCGTAGCCGAGCGCCTGCAACAGATCCGTGGCAGCGAACGCTTGAATCTGCTCGGTGAACACAGCATCCCGTTCATTGAAAAACAGCACCTGGCGATGATCCGCAAACCCTTGGCATTCCATCCAAACGGCATGATTTTTCGTGCCTTCGATGCCGCTGGATTGCAAATCCGTAGTCGCGAATATTATTCAGTAGGCGGTGGTTTTGTCGTCGATGAAGACGCTGCCGGCGCAGACCGTATTGTCGAAGACAGCACACCGCTGACCTTTCCCTTCAAAAGTGCCAAAGCGTTGCTCAGCCATTGCACCACCCATGGGTTGTCCATTAGCGAAGTAATGCTACTCAATGAATCCGCTTGGCGCCCGGAAGCAGAAACCCGCAGCGGTCTGCTGAAGATTTGGCAAGTCATGCAGGACTGCGTCACCGCAGGCTGCCGTAACGAAGGCATTTTACCGGGCGGCTTGAAGGTCAAGCGCCGCGCCGCCGCGCTACACCGTCAGCTGTGCCAGAACCCTGAAGCCGCGCTGCGCGATGCACTGTCGGTGCTGGACTGGGTGAACCTGTACGCCTTGGCGGTGAACGAAGAAAACGCTAATGGCGGCCGCGTCGTCACTGCGCCCACCAACGGCGCGGCGGGAATCATTCCGGCGGTATTGCATTACTACATGCGTTTTATTACCGGAGCCAACGAAGACGGTGTCGTGCGTTTTCTACTCACAGCAGCTGCCATTGGCATTCTTTATAAAGAAAACGCTTCGATCTCTGGCGCTGAAGTGGGCTGCCAGGGTGAAGTCGGTGTTGCCTGCTCCATGGCCGCTGGCGCGTTGTGCGAAGTCTTGGGCGGTAACGTTCAACAAGTGGAAAACGCTGCCGAAATTGGCATGGAGCATAATCTGGGCCTGACCTGCGACCCGATTGGCGGACTGGTGCAAGTCCCCTGTATCGAGCGCAACGCCATGGGTTCGGTCAAGGCCATCAATGCCGTGCGCATGGCGCTGCGTGGCGACGGCCAGCACTTTGTGTCCCTGGATAAAGTGATCCGCACCATGCGCCAGACCGGCGCCGACATGAAAAGCAAATATAAGGAAACAGCCCGAGGCGGGCTGGCCGTGAACATTATCGAGTGCTGACATCCAGCCTCATGCCATTCACCGGAATTGTTGTGGTTTAGACGGTTCTGGAAAATCTTAGGAGTCATCAATGTCCACTGAACAGTTGTTAACCACACCGCTTCACGCTCTGCACCGCGAACTCGGGGCAAAAATGGTCCCATTCGCCGGTTATGACATGCCGGTGCAATACCCCGCCGGCGTGCTTAAAGAACACCTGCACACCCGCGCTCAGGCCGGTTTGTTTGACGTGTCGCACATGGGTCAGATTCGCCTGACCGGTGCCAACGCCGCCAAAGCACTGGAAACGCTGGTGCCGGTCGACATCATCGACTTGCCAGTAGGCATGCAACGCTACGCGATGTTCACCAACGAAAGCGGTGGCATTTTGGACGATCTGATGGTCGCCAACATTGGCGACAACCAGTTGATTCTGGTGGTCAACGCCGCTTGCAAAGACGACGACCTGGCACACATCCAGAAGCATCTGGCAGGTCAGTGCGACATCGAGCCGATGTTCGAAGCGCGCGCCCTCCTCGCCCTGCAAGGCCCATCTGCCGTGACCGTGCTTGCACGCCTGGCGCCTGAAGTGGCGAAAATGACCTTCATGCAGTTCGCTAAAGTGACGCTGCTGGGTGCCGACTGCTACGTTAGCCGCTCGGGCTATACCGGCGAAGACGGCTATGAGATCTCGGTTCCAGCGGACCACGCTGAAGCCTTGGCCCGACGCCTGCTGGCCGAACCTGAAGTCGCACCGATTGGCCTCGGCGCGCGTGATTCGCTGCGTCTGGAAGCAGGTCTTTGCCTGTATGGCCACGACATGAACACCGAGACCACTCCGATCGAAGCGAGCCTGTTGTGGGCAATCTCCAAAGTACGACGTGCCGACGGCGCCCGGGCCGGAGGCTTCCCCGGTGCAAAACAGATCTTCGCCCAGCAGCAAGCAGGTGTGGCTCGCAAACGTGTAGGACTCTTGCCACAAGAACGCACTCCTGTGCGTGAAGGCGCAGAAATCGTCGACGCTGACGACAAAGTCATCGGCATTGTCACCAGTGGCGGCTTCGGGCCAAGCCTCGGCGGACCTCTAGTCATGGCCTATCTCAACAGCGCCCACGTGGCGCTTGACAGCGAAGTATGGGCCATCGTGCGCGGCAAAAAAATTCCGATGAAGGTCAGCAAGATGCCGTTCGTGGCTCAGCGTTACTTTCGCGGTTAACATAACGACAAGCTGCGCACTGGCAAAAACAGTGCGCAGGACAGTCATACCTTCTCGATTATTAGCAGTTGTAGTCCATATCCAGGCGCGCGAACAACTAGAAACTTCCGTAAAATCTATCGATTGCGGCGTGTCGGTAAAAGTTTTCAAACAGGCCGGAGAACCCCTGAAACCGGGCCTTAGCCGGACTTGTTTTTCCGGGCGAAGTTGGCGTAAAGTTCCTTAACTGTGTTTGCATGGGTCGCTGAACCGTGACCCGGGCAGTAGAGCCAAGTATTGCTACATCCCGTTCGACGATTCTTACTTCCTGCAACCAGTCCCAGTTCCCTTTCAACGCAAAGGGGCTGTCATTAATTCAAGCTCCAAGGAATAAAGAAAATGGCTGATCGTCAGAGCGGTACCGTCAAGTGGTTTAACGACGAAAAGGGTTTTGGTTTTATCACTCCAGAAAGCGGCCCGGATCTGTTCGTCCATTTCCGCGCTATTCAGGGTAACGGCTTCAAGAGCCTGAAAGAAGGCCAGAAAGTCACCTTCATTTCCGTGCAGGGCCAAAAAGGTCTGCAAGCAGATGAGGTCATTCCTGAGGCGTAAACCCTTCGGAAACAACTAAAGCCCCTGATGTTGACCATCAGGGGCTTTTTTATGCGTGGGATTCCGTAAAATGCTTTCTTTTTTGTAATCGAGCGTCCGCCATGTCGACACATCAGCTTCGCCCCCAAGGTGACTTCCCCATTGCGGGGCTAGG
This sequence comes from Pseudomonas sp. 10S5, assembly GCF_035019745.1. Taxonomy (NCBI): domain Bacteria; kingdom Pseudomonadati; phylum Pseudomonadota; class Gammaproteobacteria; order Pseudomonadales; family Pseudomonadaceae; genus Pseudomonas; species Pseudomonas sp. 10S5. Next base: position 198,714 of record NZ_JASJVL010000010.1, on the reverse strand, counting down.
TCGTCGCTTGGCAGCAATGGTTTACGACACCCTGCTCTGCATCGCCCTGCTCATGGTCACCACTCTGGTTTACAAGCTTATTTTGATGGCGTTTATCGGTGAAGCCAAACTGAGAACCTTGTCGGAAGCCGGCACCTTGGATGGCGATCCGTTACTGTCAACGATCCTGCTGTTTGTCCTGTTCGGCTTCTTCGCCAAGTTCTGGACTCACTCGGGCCAGACTTTGGGCATGCAGGTCTGGGGCATCCGCGTGCAGAACGCCGACGGCACCGGCATCAGCCTATGGCAAGCGCTGCTGCGCTTTGTGGTCTCGATTGGCTCGTGGCTTTGCGTAGGACTGGGTTTTTTCTGGGTACTGTTCGACAAGCAGCAACGCAGCTGGCATGACATGTATTCCGACACACAATTGGTGCGGGTGCCGAAGCAGAAATAAGCGCTTCAACATTACCAGTAGGAGTCAACGTGTTGGCGAGACAATTTAAGCCTCGCCAATACGTGGGCTCCTACTGGTGGGTTACCCCGCCCTGCGCAACAACCAAACCCCGGCAATAGCGCAGATACCTGACGGCACCAGCACTGCGAACAACGGTGAGAAGCCAAACACCAGGCTCGACGGCCCCAGCAAATCCTGAGCAATACGGAAGGTGAAGCCAACCAGCACCCCGGTGAACACCCTCTGACCCAAGGTCACTGACCGCAGTGGTCCGAAAATAAATGAGATAGCCATCAACACCAAAGCCATCGTCACCAACGGTTGTAGGACCTTGGTCCAGAATGCCAGCCAGTAACGACCGTTATTCAAACCCTGTTCAGCCAGGTAGTGCGAATAACTCCACAACCCGGAAATGGACAGCGAATCCGGGGGCAAGACCAGGGTACTCAATAGCTGCGGGCTTAACGTCACATCCCATAGCTCGCTCGGACTGGTGACAACTTCTGTGCTATCACCATGGAACCGCGTGGTGGTCACGTCCTGCAGTTGCCAATGGTCCGTATCGAACTTCGCGTGCTTGGCAAAGCTGGCGATCTGCATATGGCGCTGATCGTCGAACCGATAGCGTGTCACGCCGTAAAGCACACCGTTGGGTTGCACGGCATTGATATGAATAAACTCTTCGCCCTCGCGGTGCCATACCCCGTATTTACTGCTTTGTGCGTCGCCGCTACCTTGAGCAAGAGAACGGTTGGACTGAGCCATGTCTTCGCTGACAGGCGCTACGTATTCGCCGACCAACACGCCAGCGATCATCAGCAGCAACATTGGCTTCATCACCGCCCAGACAATGCGGCCAATCGAGACACCGGCCGCGCGCATAATGGTCAGCTCGCTACTGCTGGCCAGGCTGCCAAGTCCGACCAGGCAACCGATCAGCGCCGACATCGGCAACATCTCATAGACCCGCCGAGGCGCCGTCAGCAATACGAACGAGCTGGCGTCTAGCAGCGTGTAGGTGTCGCTGACGTCGCCCATTTCATCAATGAAAGCGAACAGCGAAGCCAGACCCAAAATGACGCCCAGTACACCCAGGATCGCCACAAAGACGCTTTTGCCAATATAACGGTCAATTTTAACCACGGGTCACCTCCTTCGCGTCGCGGCGACTCGCCATGCTTAGCCGCAGAGGTTCCCAGTACAGCAACAAGACACCGATCGCCAGAAACAGCGCGTGCACCCACCACAAACCAAAGGCTATTGGGATCTTGCCGCGCTCAAGCGCTCCACGCGCGGCGATCAGGATGGTGAGGTACGCCATGTACAGAAGAATCGCCGGAAGCAACTTGAGGAAGCGACCTTGTCGCGGGTTGGCCTTGGAAAGTGGTACGGCGATTAGTGTGACGATGAAAACCAGCAGCGGCAGTGACAAACGCCACTGAAGTTCTGCCTTGGCGCGCAAGGTGTCATTGCCAATCAGATCCCGTGTAGGAATGGCCTCGCGATCGGTAACTTCTCCACTGATTTCCGGTTTAGGCAACACCGCGCCATATGTGTCGTATTTGATGGCGCGATAGTTCGCCTCACCTGGATTACCGTCGTAGCGATAACCGTTTTCTAGAATCAGGTAACGCGTACCGTCAGGCTTGACCTCCTGACGACCCTTTTCGGCGACCAGTACGGAAATACCCTGATCTTTTTTGCCATCGCGGGACAACCTTTTTTCGGAGATAAACACACCACCGAGATGGGTGCGGTCTTCGGAAAGAGATTTTGTATAGGTAATCCGGGAACCGTCCCGCAGCGCCTGGAAGCGACCCGGCACCAACGTGTCGAACTCGGTCAATGCATCTTGTTGATTGACGATCAAGGCCACCTGCGCAGCACCTTGCGGGGCCAGCCCCATGCTCAGCCAACTGACCAGCAGCGCTACGACAGCCGCCGGAGCCAAGGTCATCCACAATAAGCGTTGCTGACTCATGCCGGTGGCAGCAAGCACGGTCATTTCGCTTTCGAGATAGAGCCGGCCATAGGACAGCAAAATGCCCAGGAACAGGCCCAATGGCAGAATCAGCTGCATAAAGCCTGGCAGGCGAAAGCCCATAATCATGAACAGCACGCCGGGATCGAGCGCGCCCGATGCGGCTTGAGCCAGGTACTTGATGAAGCGTCCGCTCATAATGATCACCAGTAACACGGCGCTGACCGCGCTCATGGTCACCAGCACTTCTCGGGACAGATAACGGAAGACGATCAAACCAGACACTCCAGGGTTGTCAGGCACAGGCGGCCAAACAAAAACGTATCAGCCACGATGACTAACGGCTCGCAGAGACGAACCACCAAAAAAATATGCGGCATTATCCTGTGATTAAGGGTGTCTGTCACTGCGCGCTCTGCATAGAAGCGCGAGAGTCTTTACGCGGCAACGCCATAGCGGGTAAAAACCTGGCACACGAAGGGTTGTCAGGCTCCGTAGGTGAGGGTCAAACTGCGGGCCTTGCCGCAGGCATTACCGGTGCGAAACAACGCCAGTGACTGTGCGCTTCATTCTTTCTGCGAAAACCCACAGTTATCGGGGACCCCGACATGGAATTTGTTGTAAAAAACGCTAGCCCAGAAACTTTGAAAACCGCCACGCTGGTCGTTGCAGTGGCAGAAGGTCGTGCTCTAAGCGAAGCGGCCAAAAATCTCGACACCCTGACCGGCGGGGAAATCACCGCAGTCCTTAAGCGGGGCGATTTGGCAGGCAAAGTCGGGCAAAGTCTTTTGCTACACAGCTTGCCTCACCTCAAGGCCGAGCGTGTGCTGTTGGTTGGTGTGGGCAAAACAGGTGAGTTGACTGATCGTCAGTTTCGCAAAGTCGTTAGCTGCACATTGTCCGTATTGAAAGGTCTAGGTGGCAGCGATGCCGTGCTGGTCCTGGATGAGCTGGTCGTCAAAAATCGCGACACCTACGGCAAAGCGCGCCTGCTGGTAGAAACCTTGGCTGATGGCGAATATGTGTTTGACCGTTTCAAGAGCCAGAAAGCCGAACCGCGCGCATTGAAAAAAATCACCTTGCTGACCAGCAAAACTACCCAGGCTGACACTGAGCGCGCCGCCACGCACGCCGCTGCTATCGCAACAGGCATCGCTTTCACCCGCGACTTGGGCAACCTGCCGCCGAACATCTGTCACCCGAGCTACCTGGCTGAAGAAGCTAAAAGCCTGGGCAAAGAGCATAAAAACCTCAAGGTTGAGATACACGACGAGAAGAAGCTCAAAGAATTGGGCATGGGTGCGTTCCTCGCCGTGTCCATCGGCAGCGACCAACCACCACGCTTGATCGTCATGAATTATCAGGGCGGCAAGAAAACCGACAAGCCCTACGTACTGGTCGGCAAAGGTATTACGTTTGATACCGGCGGCATCAGCATCAAGCCGGCTGCGGGCATGGACGAGATGAAGTTCGACATGTGCGGTGCCGCCAGTGTGTTCGGCACCCTGCGCGCCGTGCTTGAACTGAAACTGCCAATCAATTTGGTATGCCTGCTGGCCTGTGCCGAAAACATGCCGAGCGGCAGCGCCACTCGCCCTGGCGATATCGTCAGCACCATGAGCGGCCAGACCGTCGAAATCCTTAACACAGACGCCGAAGGGCGTTTGGTCCTCTGCGACACCCTGACCTACGCTGAACGCTTCAAACCGCAAGCGGTGATCGATATCGCAACCCTGACCGGCGCCTGTGTCGTTGCCTTGGGTGGCCACACGTCCGGGCTGATGGGCAATAACGACGAACTGATCGAGCAACTGCTCGACGCTGGCAAACAAGCCGACGACCGTGCCTGGCAATTGCCGTTGTTCGATGAGTATCAAGAACAGCTGGACAGCCCGTTTGCCGACATCGCCAACATTGGCGGCCCCAAAGGCGGCACCATCACTGCGGGTTGCTTCCTGTCACGCTTCGCCAAAGCCTACAACTGGGCGCACTTGGACATCGCTGGCACTGCATGGCTGAGCGGCAAGGACAAAGGCGCCACGGGCCGTCCGGTTCCGCTGCTGACTCAATACCTGCTCGACCGCGCTGGCGTGTAAACCGCTTAGGGACGTATTGGCCGCTTGGCCGATACGTCCCGCGTTCAGGAACTGACATGACCCAAGTCGATTTTTATATCCTGCCCAGCGCCGATCCGCAGGCACGCCTGGACTTCGCCTGCAAACTCAGCGAAAAAGCCTGGCGCCTCGGGCATCGGGTCTATTTGCATTGCAGTGATGCCGCCCAGCGTGAAGACCTCGACGCGCGACTGTGGCGCTTCAAAGGCGAAAGCTTCGTGCCGCACGGCAATGCCGAGGACGATCAGGATGCTCCGATCGTACTGGGGCTGGGCGATGATCCAGGGCAACATCAGGATTTGCTGGTCAATCTGGACCTGCGCATCCCCGAATTTTTCAAGCGTTTCGCCCGTGTGGCGGAAGTGGTAGTAGAACATCCCGCTATTCGTCTGGCCGCACGAGAGAGTTTTCGCTTCTATCGTGAACAGGGCTATCCTCTGCAAGATCACCGGTTACAGCGTCTCTGAGCACACGATGGATACTCCAAAACCCCTGAAAGACTCCGCGCATTTGCTGGATGACCTTGAGTCGATCCGCCAACTGCTCGGGGATGATTCATTGCAACCGCCGTTGCTGACCGACAGCGTTAAGGGCGACGTGCAAATCCCGTTGTTGTTCGATGTGGTTGGCGCTCAAACAGCCACAACGGATAAAGGCCAAGTGGTCAAGATCCCTTTTCTCGACGCCGAACCTGTTGCGCAGGTTGCCGAGTTTGAAGGCAACGAAGCGGACATCCCCACCTTGATCCCAGAACCGGTCGCCGAGCAGGCAGCACCGAACCCGGACCTTTTGCTGCACTTGGACAACGAACTGCGCGCCGCCGCGCAATTGATCATGCAAGACGTCATCGACGACTTCGCCCCACACATCGAAACCGAAATCAAACGTCGGCTTGATGCGAGGATGGAGCGGCTGCTCGCAGCAGCTTCAAGCGGAAAGCTATAAAGGCGCAATCTGCAAGCAGAAGCCAAACGCGCACCGCTTGTAGCTTGCCTCTGTCCGCTGTCTGTGGCTTGCAGCTGCCCCTGCCGCTATACTTGCCGGCTTTCCTGAATTAATGCCAATAGGGTCCAGCCGCGCATGGAAAAGACCTACCAGCCGCACGCCATTGAAACTTCCTGGTATCAGACTTGGGAGTCCGAGAATTATTTCGCTCCGCAAGGCGCTGGTGACTCGTACACCATTATGATTCCGCCGCCGAACGTTACCGGCAGCTTGCACATGGGTCACGGTTTCAACAACGCGATCATGGACGCCTTGATCCGTTTCCGCCGCATGCAGGGTCGCAACACCCTGTGGCAACCAGGCACCGACCACGCGGGTATCGCCACGCAAATGCTGGTGGAACGCCAGATCGAAGCCCAAGGCCTGAGCCGTCATGACTTAGGTCGCGATAAATTCCTCGAAAAAATCTGGGAATGGAAAGACCAGTCCGGTGGCAATATCAGCCGTCAAATCCGTCGTTTGGGTTCTTCAGTGGATTGGAGCCGCGAGCGCTTCACCATGGACGACGGGCTGTCCGAATCGGTAAAAGAAGCATTTGTACGCCTGCATGAAGACGGTCTGATCTATCGTGGCAAGCGTTTGGTCAACTGGGACACCAAACTGCACACCGCTATTTCCGATCTGGAAGTGGAAAACCACGACGAGAAAGGTTTCCTCTGGAACCTGCGTTACCCACTGGCCGATGGCGCGAAAACCGCTGATGGCCTGGATTACCTGGTCGTCGCCACTACCCGTCCGGAAACCATGCTCGGCGACGCCGCCGTTGCCGTTAACCCGCAAGACGAACGCTATAAAGCCCTGATCGGTAAGTTCGTCGAACTGCCATTGGTTGGCCGCCGCATCCCGATCATCGCTGATGATTATTGCGATCCTGAGTTCGGCACCGGCTGCGTGAAAATCACCCCGGCCCACGATTTCAACGACTACGAAGTCGGCAAGCGCCACAACCTGCCCCTGCTGAATATCTTCGACAAAAACGCTGCAGTGCTGCCTGTCGCCCAAGTGTTCAACATCGACGGCACGCTGAATGAGCTGATTGACGGCGCACTTCCGGCAGCCTATGCCGGTCTTGATCGCTTTGAAGCGCGTAAACAAATCGTTGCCGCCTTTGATGCTGCTGGCCTGCTGGTCAGTGTCGACGACCATGCACTGAAAGTGCCCAAGGGCGACCGCTCCGGGACGATCATCGAGCCATGGCTGACCGACCAGTGGTACGTCTCCACCAAGCCGCTGGCTGAACCTGCCATCGCCGCTGTGGAAGACGGGCGCATTGCGTTCGTGCCCAAGCAGTACGAAAACATGTACTTCTCCTGGATGCGTGACATTCAGGACTGGTGCATCAGCCGTCAGCTGTGGTGGGGCCATCGGATTCCGGCCTGGTACGACGAGTCAGGCAAAGTTTATGTCGGTCGCGACGAAGCCGAAGTTCGCACGAAGAACAATCTCGGGCCAGAGATTGCGCTGCAACAGGACAACGACGTTCTCGACACCTGGTTCAGCTCAGGGCTGTGGACCTTCTCTACGCTGGGCTGGCCGGAAAAAACCGAAGCGCTGAAGACTTTCCACTCCACTGACGTGTTGGTCACTGGCTTCGACATCATTTTCTTCTGGGTCGCCCGGATGATCATGCTCACTATGCATTTGGTGAAAAACGAAGACGGCACACCGCAAGTTCCGTTCAAGACCGTATACGTTCACGGTTTAGTGCGCGATGGTCTCGGTCAGAAGATGTCCAAGTCCAAGGGCAACGTCCTTGACCCGCTGGACATCATTGACGGTATCGAACTCGAAGACCTGGTCGCCAAGCGCACCACCGGTTTGATGCAGCCAAAACTGCAGAAAAAGATTGAAAAGCAAACCCGTGACGAGTTTGCGGACGGCATCGCCAGCTATGGCACCGATGCGTTGCGCTTTACTTTCTGCTCGCTGGCGTCCACCGGTCGTGACATCAAGTTCGACATGGGCCGCGTCGAAGGCTATCGCAACTTCTGCAACAAGATCTGGAACGCGGCACGTTACGTTCTGGATAAGGGCGAAGACTGCGGGCAAAACGGCGAAGCGGTGGAACTATCCTTGGCTGATCGCTGGATCATCTCGCAGTTGCAGCGTACCGAAGCTGAAGTGACTCGCCATCTGGATCAGTTCCGCTTCGACCTCGCCGCCCAAGCGTTGTACGAGTTCATCTGGAACCAGTATTGCGACTGGTACCTGGAGCTGTCCAAGCCCGTGCTGTGGGACGAAAATGCCCCGGTCGAGCGTCAGCGCGGCACTCGTCGAACGCTGGTTCGCGTGCTGGAAGTGGCGTTGCGTCTGGCTCATCCGTTCATGCCGTTCATTACCGAAGAAATCTGGCAGCGCCTCGCACCGCTGGCGGGCGTGACCGGCAAGACGATCATGCTGCAACCTTGGCCAGTGGCCAACGAAGCACGCATCGATCAGGCCGCCGAAGACGACATCGAATGGCTCAAGGGCCTGATGTTGGGCACCCGCAACATTCGTGGGGAAATGAACATCGGCCCTGGCAAGCCACTGCAACTGTTCCTCAAGAACGTTAGCGCCGAAGATCAACGCCGCCTGACCGAAAACGATTACCTGCTGAAAAAACTGGCCAAGCTTGAATCTATTACAGTGTTGGCTGCCGGTGCAGAAGCTCCGCTGTCCGCAACCGCATTGGTTGGCGAAATGGAAGTGCTGGTGCCCATGGCCGGTCTGATCGACAAAGCCGCTGAGCTGGCGCGTCTGGACAAAGAAATCCTGCGCCTGCAAGGTGAAGTGCAACGCGTGGGCGGCAAGCTGTCCAACGCAGCGTTCGTCGACAAAGCGCCGCCTGAAGTGATTGCCAAGGAACGCGCCAAACTGACCGAAGCTGAACAAGCCTTAGCCAAACTGGCGGAACAACACGCACGCATCGCCAGCTTGTAAGGGCGACATCAAAGCTGGCCCGTTCGCGGGTCAGCCTCTCTGTAGGAGCGCGCTTGCCCGCGATATGGCCAGCCCTGACACCGAAGGTTTTGTTCATCAAACACGGTGCCTGACCCACAGCAATCGCGGGCAAGCGCGCGCCTACAGCGTGATGCACCTGCATTCACAGAATTGAATTCCATGACCACCCCAGACAAACCTAAAGCCACGATGCACCCGCGCAACCGTCACCAAGGCCGTTACGATTTCCCGAAGTTGATCAAAAGCAGCCCCGAGCTGGCCGAGTTCGTGGTGGTCAATCCCTACGGTAACGAAAGCATCGATTTCGCCAATCCATCGGCAGTCCGAGTGTTCAACCGCGCCCTGCTCAAGTCGTTCTATGGCGTCGCGCATTGGGACATTCCGGCTGACTACCTGTGCCCACCGATCCCAGGCCGCGCCGATTACTTGCACTTCATGGCTGACCTGTTGGCTGAGAGCAACGACGGCGTGATTCCACGCGGCGCGTCGATTCGTGCACTGGACATCGGCATGGGCGCCAACTGCGTCTATCCGTTGATTGGCCACAGTGACTACGGCTGGCAGTTCCTCGGTTCGGAAATCGACCCCACGGCAATCTCCGGCGCCACCGCCATCGTCAAATCCAACAACCTGCAGAAAGTCATCAGCCTGCGCTTGCAAAGCAACCGCAAACAGATCCTGCTAGACCTCCTGCACAGCGAAGAACGTTTCGACCTGAGCGTCTGCAACCCACCGTTCCACGCCTCATGGGAAGAAGCGCAACGCGGCAGCCAACGCAAATGGCGCGCATTGGGCAAGGCTGACCCGAAACGCAAGTTACCGGTGCTGAACTTTGGCGGGCAATCACAGGAATTGTGGTGCGAAGGCGGCGAAATAGGCTTCGTGACGCAACTGATCAACGAAAGCAAACACGTGCCACAGCAGGTGTTCTGGTTCAGCACCTTGGTCTCCAAGGCCTCGAACCTGCCGTTGATTCAAAGCACACTGAAGAAAGCCGGTGTGTTCGACAGCCGCGTGGTGGAGATGTCTCAGGGCCAGAAACAAAGCCGCTTCGTGGCTTGGACCTTCCTCGACAACACTCAGCAGCGTATCTGGCGCGAGAAGCGCTGGGCCGCAGCCAAGGCCTGATATTGAAAACTCAACACCTGTAGGAGCCAACATCTTGGTTTCTACAGATTTTTCAGGGACATCAGACAGAAAAAAGCCGTGCCCGGAGTGATCCGGAGCACGGCTTTTTTACAGCAAGATCCGATTGCCCGTCAGGGCAAACAAATACTTACTTGTTCACCGAATCGCTGAGGCTTTTGGCCGGTACGAATTTGATGACTTTCTTGGCAGCGATTTCGATGGCAGCGCCAGTCGAAGGGTTACGGCCAGTGCGAGCTGGGCGCTCAGTGACTTTCAATTTGCCAATGCCTGGCAAAGTGATTTCAGCGCCGTTTTCCAGTTGATCAGCAACAATCTGGCCCAATTGCTCAAGAGCATTACGCGCGGTGGTTTTTGGCGCGTCGATAGCTTCAGCGATATCGGCGATCAATTGGTCTTTAGTCATTGCCATGGTGGTGTTCCTTCCCTATCTAATTCATTTGGATTGCAGAGTGCGGCGTCGGCCTGGGGCCAGGCGATAAGCCTGGCCCTCACGGAGCAGCCACGATCAAGCGCGAAGTGTAGATGCTGAAACCCGGGTTTGGTTCGACCTGACGCGTACAAACTGCGTGCTTAGCGCCCTTAAGGTGCGCAAGACCGGGCAAAACTAGCACAGAGGCAATCAAATATCCGCCCCTACCTACCCATTTGGTCAGCTTTAGAGTGTTAAACGGTAAAAAATACGCTGTAAACACTCAAAACAGCCCAAAACCCGCCTCGTGCCGAACACATCTACGCCGCCCAAGGTGCGTTACACTTGCCGACTTTGAATTGAGCGCAGGCTCCTCCGCCGCTCTTCATCCGTGATTTTCCAACCGAGAAGCCCATGCCGATCCGTCATTGCATCGTCCACCTGATCGAGAAAAAACCCGACGGTACGCCAGCGGTGTTGCACGCCCGCGATTCAGAACTCGGCGAGTCTCAGGCCATCGAGAACATGCTCGCCGACCTGAACGAGAGCTATAACGCCAAGCAAGGCAAAGCGTGGGGCTTTTTTCATGCGGAATCGGGGGCACACCCCTTCAGCGGCTGGCTGAAAGAATACCTGGAGGGCGGCAAGGACTTCACAGCGTTCAGCCGGATCGCCATTGAACACCTGCAAAAACTGATGGAAGAATCCAACCTGTCGGTCGGCGGCCACGTGCTGTTCGCTCACTACCAGCAAGGTATGACCGACTACCTTGCCATCGCCCTGCTGCACCACAGTGAAGGCGTGGCGGTGAACGCGGAGCTGGACGTGACGCCCTCACGTCACCTCGACTTGAGCACGCTGCACCTGGCGGCACGTATCAACGTCTCCGAGTGGCAGAACAACAAGCAGTCCAAGCAATACATTTCGTTCATCAAAGGCAAAAACGGCAAAAAAGTATCTGAATACTTCCGCGACTTCATCGGTTGCCAGGAAGGCGTCGACGGCCCCGGTGAAACCCGCACCTTGCTCAAGGCGTTCAGCGACTTTGTGGAGAGTGAAGATTTACCCGAAGAGTCCGCCCGGGAGAAAACCAAAACCCTGGTGGATTACGCCAGCGCCCAAAACAAAATGGGCGAACCCATGGGGCTGGAGGAGCTGTCTGGTCTGATCGATGAAGAGCGTCCGCGAGCGTTCTACGATCACATCCGCAACAAGGACTATGGCCTGTCTGCAGAGATTCCGGCGGATAAGCGCACCCTGAATCAGTTCCGTCGCTTCACTGGCCGTGCAGAGGGCCTCTCAATCAGTTTTGAGGCACATCTGTTGGGTGACAAGATCCAATACGACGAAGAAGCCGGTACTCTTATCATCAAAGGTCTGCCAACCCAACTCACTGATCAGTTGAAGCGCCGCTGAGGGTTGGATCGGACATCTAGGTTATTCGCCGAAGCCAAAGCAAGAAAAGGTTAGCAATGCTCATCCGCACGCTGAAGAAATTCGTATTGATCATGTTGGTGGTGGTGGCCTACCAGAACTGGGGCAAGGTCGAACACTTTTTCAGCCCTGACACGGCGGCGATCAGCCAAAGATTGGCAAACGCCAAGGTCGTGCTGTATGCCACCGACTGGTGCGGCTACTGCAAACAGACTCGGCGCTTGCTCGACAGCAAAGGCATTCCCTATCGCGAATTCGATATCGAGAAATCCGCCGAGGGTCGCAAAGCTTACGAGGCGCTAGGCGGACGCGGTATCCCCATGATCGACGTCAATGGCACGCTGATCAGGGGATTCAGCCCGGAGGAGATACTGGCGGCACTGAAATGAATCGAGTCACCTCGCTTCGATTCGAAACCCTAGCCGTGGAAAGTGCACGTGCACCGCACCTGTGCGCTCATCCTCGCGGCGTAGAATCAGCTCTTCGCTGCCGCTGAACACCAATTCGCCTTCGACCGGATCGACCCCATAATCCGTGGCACAGATGATGACTTTCTGGCCGAGTGTAAAGCCATTAGGCTCGCTGAATTGTTCGTCGGGTAACGGCGCTGGAGCAGCACATCGGGCAATTTCAAGTGCATCGGAGGCGCTCAATGCATTGAAGGCTCCATGGCCAAGGGCCTCTACCCGCTGGTACCAAGCGGTAATGGCCGGATAGTCGTCAACCAGAGGGGCAGTCACAGAACCTTGTTTGACGAACCATAGCGGGTGAGCGAGGGCGAGATCAGCAATCGACGGCTTACCAAACAGGAAGTCTCCGTTGCGCTCAAGTTGCATTTCCAGACGGGCCATGAGCGTCGGCCATTGATGCTTGGCCTGTTCCAGCGTGACTCGCACGGCGTTCCCACCCGAGAACAGTCCAGCACGATCAACCATGAAAGCTTTCACACCTTCAGGAGGCAATTTGGCGAACCGTTGTGCAGCAGACACAGGCTGTAAAGCAAGGCTTACGGCGTGCAGAAAAACTACCGAATCAGCCCAGGCGGCGAAGCTTGCGACGGTAAACTCTTGACCTTCAGGAAAGAACGCTGGCAAAGCTTTTTCCTGCTCCAGACGACGAGCAATGATGGCGGTGTCACAGTAGATATCTGCACCCACTTGCAGCACCGGGGTTTTGCGGTACCCACCAGTCAGGATGGTCAGGTCAGGTTTGGGCATGACCGGCGAGATCATTACCGAACGCCATGACAGTCCTTTGAAACCGAACATCAAACGAGCTTTTTCGGAGAAAGGGGACGTTGGATAGTGATGCAAAATCAGCTCTGACATGTTTGGCTCCGCGTTCGGATAGAAAGCCTGAAGCTTACCTCCCGGCGCGTGGGGAGCCTATCTGGTCAGCCTGATAGTCAGTCATCACGAAGGTGGATAAATGGCGCCCTCAAGTCCGACGCCAAAGCTCGACACAAGTGTTTCCTTGGCACTCTTTTTCAGTTGTTTGATTAAACGCTCTTGGCGCAGGGCTTCACGCTTGTCGCAACACGCTTCTACGTAAACCAGCGCGACTGCCGGGCTGGAATAGAAGAAGCGTGCGCCTTTACCGCTTTGATGAGCCGTGAAGCGGCGCTGGGGATCGTCACTGATCCCGCAGTACAACGCGCCGTTAGCGGCGCGCACCAAGTAGACAAACCAGCGCTTTGCAGCACTGGTCTTCAGGGTGACATTGCTCGTAGCTGAGCTGACGGAGGAAGCGGGCATTTGCTGAGTGACGACTGCCAACACTGGAGAGGTGGCAATTCTAGCAGATGCCATGGCCGCAACCGGGAATTACGTTATTCGTCGTACTTGAGCCCTTCTCGGTGGGTCAGTTGTTGAATGAGGTCGCGCTCCCTATCCTTTTGCTGCGTCTGCAACAATTCTGCGCGGCTCAGATAGTCATCGTTCAATTCTGCAAATTCATCCTCCAGACGCGCCTTTTCTTGCTCAAATGTCGCCTCAAGCGCCGTGAACTCCGAGGCGTACTCGTCACGTAGCCAACTGATCCAGAAGTCTCGACCCGCCGCAGAAGCCAGGAAATCGCCGCTGTTTTGGTGGGTGACAACCTCGGCTTGAACAGCCGACAGTTCCTCTGGCGTCACCGATGCAAGGTTTCGATACAGCATACTCGTCGGAGGTAGCGGCAATCCGAGACGCTCGGCCAAACCCACACGGTAGGCAAGTCGTACTTCGGCCGCGTCGCGATGTCGGCTGTTTGCAAGCGCGATGCGATCAACTTCATCCAGACGGTACAACTGCCGCATGAGACGGTAGAGTGTCTGCCCCCGTTCGGTTTCCGGTATCCCGCGCAGTGAACTTCTGGTATAGACCTGAACTTCCATTTGGTTGAATTGCAGGCGAATACCGTCGGCACAGGTTCGATTGACGAGAGGTTCTTCAGCCATAACATTAAGCAGCGCACGCAGCTCAGCGTCATGCCCTACAGCCTCTATCACGTTCCAAACACGTAACGTTAATTCGCTCCGCGCTCGGAGAAAGTCCGAAGACTCTTGAAGACGGTTTATCAATGCCATAAGCCGTGGCGCATCAGCCGCTGCTTCAAGCTGCACCCACAGGGCGCGTTGAGTGGCGGTTTCTAAACTAGAACCCGTTAGCCAAGGTTCGACAGTAGGCGGTGCAGAAGTTGAACGCCCCGCGGCCCCATGCAGGTGTTGCGCAAACTCCGAGTCTGAGTCTGAATCTGAGTCTGAGTCTGAGTCTGAGTCTGAATCTGAGCTACCTGGAGGGGACGAATCAGCGCGCTCGGTCGGCAGATTGCGAATATCGTCGGGTAAATCCATATAGAAACTGAATGACCTGTGATTACCGTGCTCCCCTACATGGGCAGCGATCATCGTGTCTCGGGACAGCGGATTACCGTTCAACGATATTTCCGTGTGTGCAGAATCGCAGCGCGGGTTTCGAAGTATTTCCTCGGGTAACTCTGTCAGGTGGTTTTCGCAAAGCGACAGCGAATTGACGCCCGTTGGCACAATTTCGGTCAACCAGTCAGGCCATTGGTTCAGACCGACATTATCCAACGTCAGAGATTGCCAATAGCGGTCCGACAATAGAGGGGTGATGGAAATGGGGTCCAGCCTATTACCACTCAGGTTTAGTTGGGCCAGCTGACTGCGACCGCTTAGAAACTCCATGACCTCTTGGTCTATCAACATCCCTTGGTCGGTCAGACCCAACGCCCTCAGGCGGGGCAGATCCGTCAATACCGGAGGAGGCGCCACCAAAGGAGGAGAGTGTTCGATGATGTCCAGACTGTTCATGTATTGAAAGCGTCTTAAAAATTGATCCAACTGGTTCTCATCCGACACTACGCGCCGTAACGTCAGGTCGTTGACATTGCGGTAAAACGTTTCCGGCAATAGTTGTGGAAAACTCTGCAAACTGGTCGACTCAACCAGCAGGGAGAGGGGGTTGAGCCCTGCAACCGCTTGAACCCAATGGCAAAGTAAAGTGTCGCTGAGCTGCCTCCTGTTTTGCTCCAATTCGGCGGAGGAGGACGCATCCAAACTTGCCGCTGCTTCCCAATCTCGCAAGGCCGTTTCCAGCGCTGCCTGCTCTTGCAACAGCTCCATCAAGCGCGGTTCGAGTTCAGCGGGCACATCTAGATTAAAACTGAATGCCCCCCCCGCCCTGGCTTCACCCAGAATCGCTTCTATGGTCGAGCTCCGCGATAACTGATTACCCTGCAGCCAGATCCGGGTACGCCTAGGAAAGTCCAATTCATTACCGATGATGTGGTTGGGCAACATGGTAATTTGATTATCGTTCATCGATACCTCGGCGATGCGGTTCGGCAATAGGTCATTGAGCCAAACGGGCCAACGATTCAGCCCGACACGGTTAAGACCCAAATACTGAAGGCTCAATTGAACCGACCCTGCCGGCGCATCGAACGAGGCAAAGCTGTTTCCGCTCAGATCCAGCCGTTCGAGATGCTGTAGACCGGCGATGAGTTGCAGGTTGGCAGGACGAATGTTCAGCCCCTGATTAATCAAACTGAGGGCACGTAAGTTGGGAAAGTGGGTTGAAACAATGTGCGGGAGAGCAAAAAAATCTGACATGAAAAAGCCGGTCGGGTGAGAGCTGCTAATTGCCAACGAAGTAACATGGGAAAACCGGAGCAGGAACCTCTCGAACAGTTCGGGTCGACCAGGGTCATATAACGGAAGTCTCGAAACGTCCACCCGTACTAACACGTCAGACATTTCAAGGCCTTGAACGCTTTGATAGAAGAACGCCGGCAACTCTTCAGGAAAGTCCTCTAGACCAATCGAGTCCAGACGTAGCGTAGCCAGACCGTCGTTCGGCGCTGCCAAGCTGCTCCTTTGCCAATGCCCTCTGATGGCTTCGCCAATCCGGGTCCGGCTAATCATTCTCGCCTCGCTCATGCCCGCGATTGCGCTTGTTGCGCTCGTCCATTGGTCAAAGCTCACCCGCAGGGCGTGCGCCTCCTCCAGCAATACGTCCAGCCGGGCGTTGATATCGGCATTGGTCATTCCGGCATCGCGCATGACGCCCAAAACGTTCGACGCAGAAACGTCATTCCATTCAAGCAGGCCAATTTTGTCGAGCAAATGATCTTCAAGAATATATCCCGGCAGCACGCCCCTGCCACTCAGGGGGTAGCCTAAGCGAGCTTGTTTGATGTGCGTTGGTGAATTAAATTTCAGGCGTATGTTTTGTTGCCGCAGCAGGCGTGACGCCTGTGCTCGATCGGCAATAGCCAGATCCGCAAGTGCCTGGTTTAGCGCCGAGCCTTGTGAGGGATGGGGAAAACCAATAGCCCGCCGAGGGCCATCGGGCAATGCATGCAAGATTGAATCACAGAGGTTATTGCCTTCGAAGTGAACGCCGTTGAGGGCATTACCTTCGTCGTCAAATGCTTGGTAGCGACCCTCCGATTTGACCAGAATCTTGTAGACCGAGGCTCGGGGCTCGCCAACGGAATCCAGCAACCCGCCATAGTAGGAGCCTTCGCGGACCTCTATACGTACCTGATCAGACCAACCCGGTAATTTTTCAAGTAGGCGCAAGCTCAAGGTTTCAGTGTCGGCATTGTTCACCGAGTGCAAAAAGAATCCTTCAAGGGCGCGGTTAAGTCGCGTTTCCCTCTGCTGCCAGACCGCTGCTTCGCCAACGCGTAAAGGGATGCGGCCGGTTTCCAGCATGTGTTGTTTTTCGACCGCCGTGAGGGTGACCAATAGATCCTCCGCCACTGCGATTGGAGTGGTAGGGAAGTCTCTCTGGATCAACGTCACAAGCGGATCCGTCGTCATTTCGCTTGTGTTGTACAACCGTTCGAAGTGTTCGGCACGAGTGCTACCGGGCTCGCGAATAGAAGTTCCTAGCATTGAGTCCAGCTGAAAACGCTTGATCGTATCGCTCAATTGCCCCGGAGGCGGCACGCTGTCTACATGCACTTGGCGCAATATCGATTCGTCAATATCAGCGATGGCCAGAATTTTTTCAGCAGCGGTTTCACTCAAACCCGATACTGAATGACCAAGCCGTTTGAACAACTTGTTTTTCGCCCACTCTTGGGGCATTTCGCCCTCATGCCGGAATGCTCCGACACCGTTGTGTTCAAGCGCCGGGGAGAACATATGGTTGTTGTTCGGATGTTTGATGACCCATTTATTCAACGGTGCATGATGCTGGATCTCATAGTACTTATCCGAAAGGTTCAGGTACTTTTTACCGCTGTGCTCAATAACGCCGTTGATATCGGGGCTCGCGCCTTCGGGAAGCGCGCTTGGAAGTTCAAACGGGGTTAAGTCAGGTTTCCAAAGCCGTGTTTGTCCGTTGTTCAACTTGATAGGGATGACGCGCCCGACAAAATTATTGCTGGTGATCGGCGGCGGTTCAGGCAATTGGTGGCCCGCAGCTAATAGCGCCATAAACGCAATCTGTTCAGCGGCGCTCATTAAGTGAAGAAGCCCTTCTTTCATGTCGTCGTGGCTCAAATCCTGAAGACCGTGATAGACCTCCCCGATCAACTCCACCGTCGCATAAATCATCATGACCGCACCCAAGGGTGGGATAACGAACGAAGCGAGGTTGAGAATGTTCATACCTGCGCTCAACCAAAGTTGCAGCCGCTCCTGACGGCTTTTCGCGTCTTCTTCCTCAGTGGGCACTGCCAGGAATCGAGCGTTGTCCTTCAGAAGAAACAAATGTTGGCGGTACATTCGGCTAAACGGATCCTCGCTAAGAACATCAGTGTCGACCACCAGATTTGCCTCGTGGTCGGCAACACGGTGCCAAAGGCCCGAGGTGAATATGCTTCCATCTTTGGGAACCAACGGGAAAAGATGCTTGTTTAGCCGGGTAAAAAATGCAGCTCTTTGCCGCTCACCGATAAGCTGGGCGAAGAACGATTGATAGGACTTGTCCATTAATCGCGAGCGAAGCCCATCTTCTAGGTCTTTTAGCGATGCATATTCAGTGAACGGACTAACGGGGTCTTGCGGGATGTACAAAAGCGTAGGAACTTGCGTTGTGCTCCATGTACGTTGCGGACTGATCAACAACACTCGGGGGATCTCGACGCCAAACAGTGTCAGACATTGCAACAACAGAGGTTTACCGTTGAAGCGAGGCTCAGGCCTGCGACGGGCCAACGCGACCATCGCCGAGCACGCGTCCTGACTGATGGTTTTTTTCATGGCGGCTTCGCGGGCATAAACTTCCATGTCGGCCTTGTCATTGGCCTTGAAGGTTCCTCGTGCATTGAAGCGGCCGGCGTCGTGAGCATCGCCAGGGGCAGAGTCCGGCTCGAGCACACTCTCCAGGTGGTCCTGGTACTTGCGCCCTAAGTTCAATTGGCGGCAAAGGTCTATAAACGCTTGGGGTTTGATTTTTTTCGGGTGAACATTTCCGGTGCTGTCGAGAATTGCTGCATTGGGTCGGAGAAACCCCGCCGCCGCTTCTTTGCGCTCAAAGTTATGCAGCGCCGACTCCAACAGCGTTAGTTGGGTACCCGCCAGGGTCGCTCTTTCCTGAACGACATAAAACAGCCGGTCTGTTCTGGCATCAAGACCCGCACCAAACTTAGCGTCCAGGGCCTGACACAATAAGGGTTCAGAAAACTCACTGAGCCCTTTAAGCGGCTTGAACAATAGTTTCAGTGCCTCCTTGGCCCGTCGACTGGCCAACAACGCTGCGCAGTAGTCTTGGCGATCTTGCAGCGAGGATTGGATGAAGGCGGGTGACAGGTTTTTCTGAATAACATCAAGTACAGGATCGCGCTTGAATCGGTCCCTCATCTGCTCAAGCAGCGAAGTAGGAAGCAAAGATACGATTGGTGGAGATTGGGGTATAGATGACATTGTGCAATTGCCTTATCGCGGGAATAAGGCATTGACGTTATCTAGCCGAGCATAAAAAAATGCCTACATAAATATTATCTCGGCGCGCACGTTCAGTCTCCGGCTTGAAATGCTTTCAAGCCCTTCTGGGCCTGTGCCCGAATTGCGTTTTTCACCAGCGGCGTCCAGCCCAGCAGCAGCCCCTTGGTGCCTAACGCCTGACGCGACCAGCGCCACAGATCAAACTGATCGTGATGTTCGCAGATCTTGCCATCGCGAAAGATGAAACTGGCCTGAATATCGTTGACCACCGTATTACCGGTCTGGCTAAACAGGTAGGTCGCAACCCAGTGCGCGCCGCCGGTAAGCTCATTGGCGCGAACATGGTCGAACGTAAGTGAAAAGTCTTTGGCGCGGGAGGTCAGCATCCGCCACATGTCACCGACTTGCCGGCCCCGCAACTCACCAAATACAGGATCGCTAAACAGGACATCCTCGGTGTAACAGGCGCTCATGGCCTCAGCATCGAGCCGGTTAAAAGCTTGGTAAAACTCAATGATTACTGCGCTGTTAGCGTCGCTCATTTTTGTCGGTTCCATGACGAACGGAAAGATCCCCGCACATTAATCGGCAATGCGTAAATTGACTATCAGCATTCGCCTCATAAATACCGCCTGTCAGACTTTTTCGGCGCTGACCTGTACATATTCAGCCCTTCCCGCGCCCCAGCCAAAAATTACGGCAGCCAAACCGATAACGGCAAAGATCCATCCCACCGCCTTCCAGCCTCCGGTTTGATCGTGGACGATGCCCACAGCCAAAGGACCCAGCGAGGCCAGCGTGTAGCCAAAGCCTTGGGCCATGCTCGACAGGTTGGCCGCAATGTGTGCGTCCCGCGAGCGCAACACGATCAGCGTTAACGCCAGACTGAAGGTACCGCCCTGCCCCAATCCCAACACGACCGCCCAGCCCCGCAAGCCATTTAACGGCGCGAGCAGGCAACCGAATAATCCCCCGACGGTCAACAGCATCACGATCAAGATACCCAAACGCTGATCCTTACCGCGCGTTGCCAGCCACGGCGCGGTGAGCGCGCTGACCAGTTGCACAATGATCGAACCTGACATCACTAACCCCGCCTCGGTGGGCGACAACCCGCGACTGATCAGGATCGAGGGCAACCAGCCAAACACGATGTACGCCAGCGACGATTGCAGGCCCATATAAAGAGTGACCTGCCACGCCAGGGGATCGCGCAGCAACCCACGAACTCGATAAGCCACATAATGCGCGCCATGACCGTGACGCGCCTGAGGCAGCCAGAACAGCATCGCCAGCAGCGCTGGAACCATCCAAAAGCCCAAGCCCAGGGACCAACTGCCGCCGAAATAATGACTAAGCGGCACTGTCGCACCGGCTGCAATAGCGGCACCCAAGCTCAGCGCCATGGTGTAAACACCGGTCATGGCGCCTGCCTGCTTAGCGAAGTCACGCTTAACGATGCCCGGCAGCAAAACGCCGATGATGCCGATACTTGCGCCCGCTAAAAGGCTGCCGGCGAATAGTCCGAACTCACCCAGCGAACTGCGCAAGATAATCCCGCCCGCCAACGTCAGCAGAATTCCCAACACCACCCGCTCACTGCCAAAACGCCGTGCCAACACCGGTGCCAGCGGCGCAAACAGCCCGAGGCACAACACCGGCAAGGTCGTCAGCAAACCGGCCTTGGCCGCCGACAACCCAAGGCTATTGGACACCTCACTCAGCAACGGCGACATACTCGACAACGCCGGGCGCAGGTTCAGCGCCACCAACACCAAACCGAGCAACAGCAACCAAGGGCGCTTTAATGCCGGGTGCGGTTGCTGGACCTGCTGATCGTCAGCCTCGGCATCGATCAGCAGCTCGTTGATTTCGTGGGGCGTCGGCATGTTGTTCTCTGGGTCAGGATTCGGAGGCGGATCGAGCATCCTGTTGGAGAACGGGAGAGAAAACAAGGTTGGGCGCTGTTTTAGGGCGCGACACTTGGCTCCGAATCTGTAGGCGCCTACTTTTTGGAGAAAGTTCTCTGGGCCTATCTCAGCCTTCGTCAACCCTTATCAAAAATACATAATTCATTGAATATATAAATTTAAACTGTAGGAGTGGGCTTGCTAGCACCGGCTGCGAAGCAGTTGTAAAAACCGCGACTCGATTCTTCCCGTTAGAACCGGGGTCAAACTATCAGGACCGCTCGGTCGAGCGCGACGCCGGGCCCATCGCGGGATGGGCGCTCCTACAATTAATATTAGCGACTCCCTAAGTTATTCGTTGTTTGACACTCGTTTTTTACGCTTGAGCGAAATCTCGGAAACGTCCTACATACTTCGCAGAAACCCTCGAAATACAATGTCCCGCAATTCAAAGGGGGCGTTTGCAGAAGCTGAGTGCAACACGGCTATTGAATTAAGGCGCAATCATCGATTGCTCGACCTACCTCTCGTAAAACACATGAATATAATTATTGGAAGTTAAAAAGGATGCTCAACCAATGACACCTTACTCTTACATATCCATCATGGGGCGAAAACTGGGGCTCATCTCTGGCGGCTCGATCTTGGTAACCAAAGAAGATAAACGTGAACCTGAGCACATTGATAAAATTAGGATGCTGTCGTTCAATCACCAATTTAGTAGAAAAGAGACTTCAGACGGTCTATCCGAATATCCATTCTTTTTCAGCAAGGATGATGATCGATCCACACCCCTTCTGACTCAAGCGTTCGCAGAAGAAGAAATAATTGAATGCGGAATCACCCTCTACCGCGAGTCGCCGTCGGGCACTCAACAAAAATTCTTCACCTTCACTCTAGAGGGAGCCGTCATCACTTCGCATAACATGGAAAGCCGACCTGAGCTCTCGGGGAACGGTGAAAAAATCATAGAACACTTTGGCATTAGCTACCGCAGTCTCAGCCAGATATATCACGAAGGAAGCACCAGAGAGTCCTTCACTCCGACAATCGACTTATAAATACCAGCAAGCATCAGACCCGTGGAAACATATTTGTCGATGAAAAAATAAGTCGATCGCATTCACGCGATGAAATGGGCTGACATGTCCACTCATAAGGGGCGGCCACCTCTCCGTTTCATTTTGTATCAATCAATCAAGGGCAGACATGTCGGTTAGCGGGAATGCTGCGAATTTACGGAAAGGTCCTACGCATCCACTAAAAATTTTCGCCATACAATAGCCCGAATTTTTCACAGGAGATTCTCTCTATGGCTTATCACGGATACATGACCATGACCGGTAAACAGCAAGGGCTCATTTCAGCCGGTTGCTCAAGCCACGAATCAATTGGCAACAAGTGCCAGACTGCACACACGGATGAAATAATGGTGCTCTCATTCGATCATCGAATGTTCAACGCTGAGAACTCGAACCACGCCACACATCAACCCGCACTCATCACTAAAAACATCGATAAGGCCACCCCGTTACTGGCACAAGCGCTGTCCAACCGTGAAGTGGTCAACTGCGAGATTACCTTCTACCGAGTCTCGAAGTTCGGAACTCAAGAAAAATTCTTCACGATCAAGCTGAAAGACTGCCAGATTGCCGACCAGCAAATGGAAATGCCCCATGCTGTTTCGGAAAATGACGCCGAACCCCAGGAACACATTGCTATCCGCTATCGCGATATCACCTGGACGCATCACCTCGCCAATACCAGCGGATGGAGCTCTTGGGATGACTCCGCATGGAACAAATAAACGGCAAGCAAAAACCTAGCAGCGATGACTACTTCCGCGTCACCAACGCGGCAAGTGTATTGGCAAGCCAAGCGTGCACCGTGTCGGCCAAGCATATTCATGACGGGATGATGAGAATACAGTTCAACCGTGAGGTTGCTTATTATGCTCGGGGTATTGTCAGGGATGTGGCGGAGGGGAAGAAGAGCCCTGAGAGGGGGTTGAAGGAGTTAACAGTAGAATTAAAAGCACTTGCAATAAAATCGGTAGAAATCGGACAAAAGAGCGTTGGCGTAGTCGCGGGGGTATCTCAGATGGTGGGGGGAGCCGCAATCTGCACTGGCGTTATTACTTGCCCCATTGGTGCAACAATCATAGCCGACGGAACCAACAACATTATAGAGAACAGCGTAAATTTATGGACCGGAGATTCGAACATGCAGGGCCCCGTAAGAAAAGTATATAGGTACATCGCAAAAAACATGATTGGCACAGACGCCACAGGAGATAAAGCCTACGCCATCATCGATTTAAGCTTGTCTGGATGGGGTTTAATTCGAAAGGTGCAGAAACCCGAGACATGGAAACTATTTCGTACAATGCCTACGGATCTCTTCAGGGCATATAGACTAATGAATAAGCCCTCATTGGCTTTAGAAATACTTAGCGATAGCATGACAATTCGACAATTGTACCAATTGAACGACCAATGACCGATCGGACCTTCTTAACAGTAGACAGTAGGCTGTCGGCGCCAATTACCCAGAAAATATTTTCGTTTTGCGATGCCATTTAGGTCGCCAGCCCTAACAGTCTAAAACCACATTTGAGTGTAGAGTGTCGCAATGAAAAAAAAAGCTGCATTTAACCAAAAGGTTTTTGCTTTTTTTCAAATGTTATTGTTGATCCCCGCTGCCGCTGGGTTTTATACGGCTGTCACCTTTTTCTTACTTATGCAATTTATATCACTAGAGCCTATTTTTTGGCGCTGCATCGTAATTATATTTTTTTCATGTCTTAATATAATTGGATTTTACTGGTCCTTTAACCACTTTAAGAAAAACGGTAATTTCGACTTATGAAGTTTAGAAAAAATACGTAACGCCTGAATCTCCATCGCGGAAAATGACGCCAAACCTCAAGAGGAAATTGCTATCCGCTGTCGCGATATCACCTGGACGAATCACCTCGCCAATACCAGCGGATGGAGCTCTTGGGATGACTCCGCATGGAACAAATAAACGGCAAGCAAAAGCCTAGCAGCGATGACTACTTCCGAGTGACCACTGCGGCAAGTGTATTGGCAAGCCAAGCGTGCACCGTGTCGGCCAAGCATATTCATGACGGGATGTTGAGAATACAGTTCAACCGTGAGGTTGCTTATTATGCGCGGGGTATTGTCAGGGATGTGGCGGAGGGGAGGAAGAGTGCTGACTGGGGGTTAAAAGAGCTAAAAAAGAACATAAAAGATATTGTAGAACAATCGCAGCAAGTCGCTAAATATGCGATTGGATTTACCGCTGGCACGGTTCAGGTTATTGAGGGATCTAAGTACTGCGGTTCTGTGGTGGCCTGTCCATATGGCACGATAGTAGTCGCCCATGGGTTTAACAATATGTACGAGAACGGTGTAAATTTACGCGACGGCAAGTCAGATACGCAAGGTCCTGTCAGAATACTTTATAAGGATATCTCGAAAAAGCTGGGCTATGGGGAGTTTGAAGGCAATATGGCCTATGCAGGCGTTGATATATTCACGTCAGTATATGGTTCCGCTCGACTAATGTTAAAACTAGAAGCGCGGCGCCTATTTCGTTACATAAGGTAAGATCTCACAAGAGCATACAAACTAGCGTCTGTCCCGGCTTTGATGCTTGATGCAACAACCACCTTGATAACTGCATATGACGCATGGGAAGCGGGGAAAACTTGATAAGCTAAAAGTGAATGATCATTTGTTTAGCAGCCTTTTTATTATTGCAGGTATTTTATTGTACCTGCCTGCTCTATGGCCAGGAGCGCATTATAAGGAGATAATTACTCCCCCACGAGATACTTAGGCTACTATTTGTATATCCTCGCATGCTTCGCTTTGCACTGGAACTACCTTGAGAACAACTACATTCCATTTGTAGGAGTGAAGGAGAACCCCATTATGGCCGGAGCATCACTCCTCGTCATGTTCGCTTACTTCTTCACCAGCCCAGTACCATGGAAACGAAAAAGCTGGTTCTCACGCGATCCTATGCCAGTAGTTTTGCCCTGCCCCAGCCCGGACCGCCGAAAGACCTACCAGAGACGAGCGTTGGCCAAATGGGAAAAAAAACCTGTAAAAAATTTCATAGTATATGTCGTGATCACTGTTTTATTTATTCTGTTCTGGTTGAAACCACTGCAAGACTGGCTTGCGCGACCAGATACTATAATTCCGAAATCCAACGGGGGAGCGTTTGGTCCCAATGGGGTTACCTCATATATTTTTATACTGCTCGCCTTTATGATTTATTTACCTTCTCTCTGGGCAAGGTTTGCGCTTTCGGGCGAAGGATTTTCAGTCGAAAAATCCACCGCTGCATTGGTTTACAACATTTTCTGCGCGATATTTCACCAAGAGTTTTTGAACGATGGGAAATTTCTATTCTTAAACGTTATCGATAAATCGATGGTTGGCTGTCATTTTGTATGATCATTCTTCATGCTGAAGCTGTAGCTTATCCATGGAGTAGAAGAATATTATTCTGGAAAATCTTTTAAATTAACAATGAAAAACTTTATATTTTGAGGTTTTATGAGAATTGCAGATAATTTTATCCGTGTTTTAATTTTTTTTAGGAAGGGCCGGAGTGATTATCTGTTGCTCTGTATTTTATACTGTTATTGCCGGGAATATATTATTGAGGATCGCAACATTAACACCCATTCAATCGCGATATGTCATGGGCGTGTTCTTTGTATCCCTTTTGGTCACTGGGACTTATGCAATGCGTGCTTATTTGAAAAAGCCGGGCCGGAAAATGTTTTGAATCCAAAGTGAATAAAGCATGCAGGGAAATGAAAGTTGCTTATTGAAAAAATAGGCGCTGAGTTTTGCCTGACATTCAGCTATGAATGGCCTTCGCAGACAAGCCTGCCCTACGATGTTTTCGTGCCGAAATTCGTGTCGTACGAAAACCTCGCGTTAGTGGAAGAAAATATGATGTTCAGATATTTGACTGCCCCAGACTGACGGGGGCCAAGTCACCCTGTTCTCTCTGGATATAAAAATCTACTTATGGATCGGAGCGCAGCGTGCAATCAACTATTTTGAGAATGATCTTCTAGGCAAGGGTAATGCTAGATTTACGCTGCTGAATTTCGTGTGGATGCTGGTTGGGCTTAACATGTGGTATTCCATGCCCAACGCCCTCATTTTCATGGAAATATTGCATGGTGGAGTTGTTTAGGCTGGACCCACAGGATGTGTAATTCGCCAACATCTCCACCGCCCGCCCCACCGCTTTCGCAGGCACGCCTGCTCCCACCAAATTTGGCCAGCTGCGCATAAAAAAACCCGAACACTAAGTCCGGGTTTTTTCTTCACATCATCAAAACCACTAGTGCAAGATCTGGCTCAAGAACAACTTGGTCCGGTCGCTCTGCGGGTTATCAAAGAACGCATTAGGCTCGGCTTCTTCAACAATCTCGCCTTTGTCCATGAAGATCACTCGGTTTGCCACGGTACGGGCGAAGCCCATTTCGTGGGTTACGCAGAGCATGGTCATGCCGTCTTCTGCCAGGCTGACCATGGTGTCGAGCACTTCCTTAACCATTTCTGGATCGAGGGCCGAGGTTGGCTCGTCGAACAGCATGATTTTCGGCTTCATGCACAGAGCGCGAGCAATCGCCACGCGCTGTTGTTGACCGCCGGACAGTTGACCCGGGAATTTGTGCGCCTGCTCTGGAATGCGTACACGCTCCAGGTAGTGCATGGCGATTTCTTCCGCTTGACGCTTGGGCATCTTGCGCACCCACATTGGGGCCAAGGTGCAGTTCTGCAGAATGGTCAGGTGCGGGAACAGGTTGAAGTGCTGGAACACCATGCCCACTTCACGACGAATCGTTTCGATCTGTTTGAGGTCGTTGGTCAACTCAGTGCCATCGACCACGATCCGGCCTTGCTGGTGTTCTTCCAGACGATTGAGGCAGCGGATGGTGGTCGACTTACCCGAACCCGACGGGCCGCACAAAACGATACGCTCGCCTTGGCGGACGTTCAGGTTGATATCTTTGAGTACGTGGAACTGGCCGTACCACTTGTGTACGCCTTCCATCTGGATCATGCCTTCGGCGCCCAGAGGCAGTTTGCTCACTTCAGTCATCACAAAACTCCTAACGCTTGTGGCCTGTGTCCAACTTACGCTCCAAATGCATGGAGTAGCGGGACATGCCGAAACAGAAGATCCAGAACACCAGCGCAGCGAAGACATAGCCTTCGGTGGCCATACCGAGCCATTTCGGGTCGGCGGCTGCTTGTTTGACACTGTTGAGCAGGTCGAACAAGCCGATGATGATCACCAGGCTGGTGTCTTTGAACAGGGCAATGATCGTGTTGACGATGCCCGGAATCACCATTTTCAACGCTTGCGGCAGAATCACCAGGCCCATGCTGCGCCAGTAACCCAAGCCCATCGCAGCGGCCGCTTCGTACTGACCTTTAGGGATGGCTTGCAAGCCACCACGTACCACTTCAGCCACGTAGGCCGACTGGAACAAAATCACTCCGATCAGTGCGCGCAACAGTTTGTCGAAGCTCATGCCTTCTGGCAGGAACAACGGCAGCATCACTGACGACATGAACAATACGGTGATCAATGGAACGCCGCGCCAGAACTCGATGAAGGTCACGCAGACCACGCGAATCGCCGGCATGCTAGAACGTCGACCAAGGGCCAGTACAACACCTAAAGGCAATGCGCCGGCGATACCGACGGTGGCAATCACCAAGGTCAACATCAACCCGCCCCACTGGCTCGTGGCCACTCTGGTCAAGCCGAAAATGCCGCCTCGCAAAAGGAAATAAGCCACGATCGGATAGATCACCAGAAAGCTGAAGCCATAGATCGCTTTGCGGGTCATCATTTTCATGAACAACGGCGCAACGCCGACGACGGCCAATATAACCGTCAGGTTCACTCGCCAACGCAGTTCAGGCGGGAAATAGCCGTACATGAACTGGCCAAAGCGCTGCTCGATAAACACCCAACATGCGCCCGACTTGGTGCAGTCTTGGCGGGTTGTACCCACCCAATTGGCATCGAAGATCGCCCAATGCAGCAACGGCGGCACGATGAGCCAAATCAGGTAAAACGCCAACAGCGTTAACAATGTGTTGAGCCAGCTGGAGAACAGGTTGGCCCGCATCCACGCCACGGCGCCCACGCTCATTTTTGGCGGCGTCATGTCGGGTTTGAAAGAATGAGTTGTCATGAGCTTTTCCTCACCGCTCGATCAGCGCAATGCGCTTGTTGTACCAGTTCATCAACAGCGAAATGCTGATGCTGATTGCCAGGTACACGCTCATGGTGATCGCAATCACCTCAATAGCTTGACCGGTCTGATTGAGCACCGTACCGGCGAACAACGAAACCATTTCCGGGTAACCGATACCCGCCGCCAACGACGAGTTCTTCGCCAGGTTCAGGTATTGGCTGGTCAGCGGAGGAATGATCACGCGCAACGCTTGCGGGATGATGACCTTGCGCAGGGTTGGACCCGGACGCAGCCCCAACGAACGAGCGGCCTCGGTCTGCCCGTGGCTGACCGATTTGATCCCGGAGCGCACGATTTCAGCGATAAACGCAGCCGTGTACACCGTCAAGGCAATGGTCAGCGCCAGCAACTCCGGGATCATTACCCAGCCACCGACGAAGTTGAACCCTTTGAGTTCAGGCATTTCCCATTGCAACGGGCTACCGACGATCAGCACGTCCAGTGCAGGGATGACCAGAAACAGGGCCAACCCAACCCAAAACTTGTGAAAAGGAACGCCAGTGGCTTCGAACCGTTTGGTCGCCCAGCGAGACATAAACACGATGGCTACTATTGCCAACACAATACTGGCAAAAAACGGCCAAAAAGCGTCAGTCAAAAGAGCACCGGGCATATTCAAGCCACGATTGCTGAAGAAAAACATGCTGGCGAAGCTGTAACTGCTACGAGGCCCTGGCATGGTCAAGAAGACCGCGAAGTACCAGAATAAAATCTGCAGCAGCGGCGGAATGTTACGGAAGACTTCTACATAAACAGTCGCCAGCTTATTAATCATCCAGTTGGACGATAGCCGTGACACGCCGACGATGAAGCCCAGCAGCGTTGCCAGTATCACGCCGATAAACGTGACCAGCAGTGTGTTGAGCAAACCGATAACAAAAACGCGCGAGTAGGTGTCCGATTCGACATAGGGAATCAGATGCTGAGCAATACCGAATCCGGCGCTGCGATCAAGAAACTCGAAGCCAGAGGTAATACCGCGGTGTTGAAGGTTTGTCTGGGTGTTATCGAACAGATACCAACCCATGAAGACCACCGCGACAATCGTGATGATCTGAAATAGCCACGCACGCACTTTTGGGTCGCTGAGGGAGAACCTCTGCTTGGGTGCGCCGATTTGATTTTGCATGAAGTGCCCCAGGAAAAAATGCAACAGACAGCGCTCGGTAACCGTTATGGATTACCGAGCGCAGGGCCTATCAGCGTACTGGTGGTGCGTATTGGATGCCGCCATTGGTCCACAAAGCGTTCATACCACGGTCGATCGCCAGTGGTGTGGCCTTACCGAGGTTTTTCTCGAAGATTTCACCGTAGTTACCGACTTGCGAAACGATCTTCACAACCCAATCTTTAGGTAGCTTCAGGTCTTTGCCGTACTCGCCATCAACACCCAACAGACGAGCAACGTCAGGGTTTTTGCCGTTTTTGACCAGATCCATAACGTTTTTCGACGTTACGCCGGCTTCTTCAGTGTTCAGCAGAGCGAAGCCAGTCCAGCGCACGATCTCCATCCAATCTTCGTCGCCCTTACGTACAACCGGCCCCAAAGGTTCTTTGGAGATAGTTTCAGGCAGTACAACGTAGTCTGCCGGCGAAGCCAGTTTGCTGC
Source organism: Pseudomonas sp. 10S5 (assembly GCF_035019745.1). Classification (NCBI taxonomy): domain Bacteria; kingdom Pseudomonadati; phylum Pseudomonadota; class Gammaproteobacteria; order Pseudomonadales; family Pseudomonadaceae; genus Pseudomonas; species Pseudomonas sp. 10S5. The sequence continues at coordinate 169,010 of NZ_JASJVL010000010.1, read as the reverse complement.
GCTGTGCGTAAAGCTGGGATTTGTCGGAAGTCAGAACGTCGCAACGGCCGCTTTCCAGCGACTTGGCACTTTCGTCGGAGGTGTCGAATGTGATCGGCGTGTACTTCAGGTTGTTGGCGCGGAAGTAGTCAGAAACGTTCAGCTCGGTGGTGGTGCCGGCCTGAATACAGATGGTAGCGCCATCCAGTTCCTTGGCGCTTTTCACACCCAGTTTCTTGTTGGCCAGGAAACCCACACCGTCGTAATAGGTAACAAAGCCAGGGAAGATCAAGCCCATGCTTGCATCACGGGAGCTGGTCCACGTGGTGTTACGCGACAGAATGTCGATCTCGCCCGATTGCAGCGCGGTGAAACGCTCTTTAGCGTTCAGCTGGCTGAATTTGACCTTGGTAGCATCACCGAAAACTGCAGCAGCGACTGCACGGCAGAAGTCTGCGTCGATACCTTGGATGACGCCTTTGGAATCAGGCACCGAAAAACCTGGCAGGCCATCACTGACGCCGCACTGAATAAAGCCCTTCTTCTGTATCGCATCAAGGGTAGTGCCCGCCTGAGCGAAGCTGCTTACGCCGAGAATTGCAGCGGCAGTCAGTACCGCCAGGGTAGATTTCAACATCTTCATTCAACAAACCTCCAAGTTTTGCTCTTGTTGTGTAGAGCTTCAGTCCCGTCGCACCCTTGTGAGGCATTGCTGACCCGTGTCGGCTTATTTTTGGGTCAATGCTACGTAAGACCTAGGCCAGGATCGCGTCCGAGATCTACTCGACACCCGATTAACCTTAGCCCGCAATCAGTCAAATGGATTGAAGCCCCATGATGTCCGCTGGACCAATCCGGTACAAAACGAACTGTACGCAGAATCTTGATGCATGGATTCAGTGCCTACTCCAGCCATCAGCCACCTGATAGTGTTACCGCCGGAGCAAACGCATTCACTCAGGGGGTTTCATAGCAAAGCCCGTACCAGCACGCTGGCGATGTCGAATTAACGACAGGTCAAGTCCAATACTTGTAACCTTGCGACATCTTATTAACTATTTATTTCAATTGCGCACCGCGTCAACGCACTAAAACAGCGCGTGCGCACATTAATGGAGCAACAATGAGCGACCCTTTGATTCTTGAGCCCATCAACGCGGCCGATGCCTGCGTGATCTGGTTGCACGGTCTTGGTGCCGATCGGTATGACTTCATGCCGGTTGCAGAAATGCTCCAACAAACCTTGCTTACTACACGCTTCATCCTGCCTCAGGCACCGGACCGTGCCGTCACAATCAACGGCGGCTATACCATGCCCAGTTGGTACGATATTTTGGCCATGAACCCTGCGCGGGCCATTAATCGCGAGGAGTTGGAGGTTTCTGCACTGATGGTGTTGAACCTGATCGAAGCGCAACGTGACAGCGGCATCGACCCGGCACGGATATTTCTGGCAGGCTTTTCTCAAGGCGGCGCGGTCGTTTTACACGCCGCTTTCTTGCGCTGGCAGGGACCGTTGGGCGGCGTGCTTGCGCTGTCTACTTACGCTCCGACTTTTAGCGAACTACTGACATTGTCCGCGAGCCAAAAGCAGATTCCGGTGTGTTGCTTGCATGGTGACCGTGACGATGTGGTCAAAAATGCCATGGGCCGCGCTGCGCATGACGCCCTTAAGGCCTCGGGCGTAACCGTTACATGGCAGGAATACCCAATGGGGCACGAAGTGTTACCGCAGGAGATTACTGACATCGGAGTCTGGCTGGCACAAAAGCTTAGTTGAAAACTCCGTTGCGAGTGTAAGAAGCGAACTACAGCGCACTGTGAAGCCCTGACTTGACGCGTCCTGTAGCGCTTCCGGATGGCACTACGCCGCAGGAGGTTCTTGCTTTACACTGCCCGACGTACATTCCTTAATCAATTGATGAGATGACCGTGCTCAAAGCACTCAAAAAGATGTTCGGTAAAAGCGAGGTTGTGCAACTCGCGCCCAGCCCTATCGCCTCCTCGCCTGTTGCCGTCGGCCCAACCGATAGCGATCCACGGCAACGTAATCCCCATCATTCGGCACCTGTCAGCACGCCTGCCCAGGGTCAAGACGCAGACATCGTCAGCGCAAAACTTGCAACGCCAAAGCCAGAACGCCCCCGTCGTGAACGTGCGCCCAAACCGCCAGTCAGCACCTGGAAGCTTCAAGACTTTGTCGTTGAACCACAGGAAGGCAAAACCCGCTTCCACGATTTCAACTTGTCGCCTGAATTGATGCATGCGATCCACGACCTGGGCTTCCCCTACTGCACGCCGATTCAGGCTGAAGTATTGGGTTTCACCCTCGCGGGCAAAGATGCAATCGGTCGCGCACAGACCGGCACCGGCAAGACCGCCGCGTTCCTGATTTCGATTATCACGCAACTACAGCAGACCCCTCCGCCTAAAGAGCGGTACATGGGCGAGCCGCGTGCGTTGATCATCGCGCCAACCCGCGAACTGGTAGTGCAAATTGCCAAAGACGCGGCGCTATTGACCAAGTACACCGGCCTCAATGTCATGACCTTCGTCGGCGGCATGGACTTCGACAAGCAACTCAAGCAGCTCGAAGCCCGTCATTGCGACATTCTCGTAGCCACGCCGGGGCGCCTGCTGGATTTCAACCAGCGCGGCGAAGTGCATCTGGATATGGTCGAGGTGATGGTACTGGACGAAGCCGACCGCATGCTCGACATGGGCTTCATCCCACAGGTCCGGCAGATCATTCGCCAAACGCCGCACAAGGGCGAACGTCAGACCCTGCTGTTCTCCGCGACCTTCACCGAAGACGTAATGAACCTTGCGAAACAATGGACGACCGAGCCTTCAATCGTTGAAATCGAGGCTTTGAACGTTGCCAGTGACATGGTCGAGCAGCATATCTATGCCGTTGCCGCCGCTGACAAATACAAGTTGCTCTACAACCTGGTCACCGAGAACAATTGGGAACGGGTGATGGTGTTTGCCAACCGCAAAGATGAAGTGCGGCGCATCGAAGAGCGTCTGGTCCGAGATGGCGTCAACGCTGCGCAGTTGTCCGGCGACGTGCCGCAACACAAACGTATCAAGACTCTGGAAGGCTTTCGCGAAGGCAAGATTCGTGTGTTGGTTGCCACAGACGTGGCCGGTCGTGGAATCCACATTGATGGCATCAGCCATGTGATCAACTTCACCCTGCCGGAAGTCCCAGACGATTACGTGCACCGCATTGGCCGTACCGGTCGTGCGGGCGCCAGCGGCGTTTCGATCAGCTTTGCCGGCGAAGATGACTCGTATCAGTTGCCGTCCATCGAAGCGCTGCTGGGCCGCAAGATCAGCTGCGAAACGCCGCCGATGGAACTGCTGAAACCGGTCGTGCGCAAGAGTGCTGTGCCGCTGTGACCCCATTGTCTGTAGGAGCCAACGTGTTGGCCCCTACAGACTAGTTTCAGGCTTTACTGTCCCACCGCCCCGCCGCTGCATGATCACTGTCCCGGCCCTCTACCCAACGCGGCCCGTCACTGGTGTTTTCTTTCTTCCAGAACGGCGCTCGGGTTTTCAAGTAATCCATCACAAACGCACAGGCATCGAACGCCGCTTGCCGGTGTGCACTGGCGACGCCAACGAAGACGATGGGTTCTCCCTGCTCCAAAGCACCAATGCGATGCAGCACTTCCAGTTTCAGCAACGGCCAGCGCTGCTCAGCTTCAACCGTGATTTTGGCCAAGGCTTTTTCGGTCATGCCCGGATAATGCTCAAGGAACATGCCCGCCACTTCCCGACCGTCGTTGAAATCACGCACATAGCCCACGAAACTGACCACCGCACCGATGCCTACGTTGGCGGCGTGTAGCGCATTGACTTCCAGGCCCGGATCGAACGCCGCTGTCTGCACCCGAATCGCCATGTTCAGCCTCCGGTCACAGGCGGGAAAAACGCGACTTCATCGCCTGAAACCAGGGGTTCGTCCAGCTGACACAGCTCTTCGTTACGCGCGCACATCAGGTTCTGTTCAGCCAGAATTTGCCAGGCCCCGCCGCGCAACACCAAGTATTCACGCAGTGCCCGGACGGAGTGGTAGTCGCCCTCCGCCGTTTCAGTTTCCAAGCCCAACACCTCGCGAAACCGGGCGAAATACAATACTTGAACGCTCATTGAGCACCCGCCTCGTCGGCTACAAAGTGCCCACTCTTACCGCCAAGCTTTTCCAGCAACCGCACGTTTTCAATGACCATGCCACGGTCCACGGCCTTGCACATGTCATAGATCGTCAACGCAGCGATACTCGCGGCAGTCAGCGCTTCCATTTCTACACCGGTCTGCCCGGAAAGCTTGCAGCGGGCGACGATGCGCACAGCGTCGTTACCTTCCGCACTCAGCTCTACTTTGACCCCAGTCAGCATCAACGGGTGGCACAAGGGGATTAGATCAGAGGTTTTTTTCGCCGCCTGAATGCCGGCAATCCGCGCCACAGCAAACACATCCCCCTTGGGATGACCGCCGCTGACAATCAGTTGCAGGGTTTCGGGACGCATACGTACAAACGCTTCGGCCACCGCCTCACGGAACGTCACTTCTTTTTCAGTGACGTCGACCATATTGGCGCGACCTTGGGAATCGAGATGAGTCAGCACAACATTACTCCTGAGCAGGAGTGCGGAGTGTAAACCTAAAGTGAGGCACGCTAACAAACCTGTGGGAGCGGATTCATCCGCGAATACGGCGGTGCAGGCGATACCTCTTTAGCGCCTGATAAGCCGCTTTCGCGAATGAATTCGCTCCCACAGGGGTCCTCTATTGTCAGCAAACGTTCTTACAAATGACTCTCCGCATACTCAGCCAGGATCGAACGGGGTACCCCTTGCAGGGTAATGTGCACACCATTGGGGAAGTCTTTGAAACGCTCCGTCAGGTAAGTGAGGCCAGAACTGGTGGCCGACAGGTAAGGCGTATCGATTTGCGCCAGGTTACCCAGGCACACTACTTTGGAACCGGCACCGGCACGGGTGATGATGGTTTTCATCTGGTGCGGTGTGAGGTTTTGGCATTCGTCGATCCGCCGATCTGTCCTGACATAGGGCTTAGGTGCATAACCAACTGGTAAGAAAACCCAAAAAATAGCTATTACAATATATTTCAAATACGAATCTCGCCCTAGCCAAACACATATCTAGATCCTTGTAAATTATTGAAATAAAACAACAAAATAAACCAATTAAATTTAACAGACAGAAACTCCCTACAAGGACAAATGTTTTATCTGTAGGAAACATCACGCAATATTTTTATTGACTGAAAACATATAAATATTATTCTTTAACTCGTGGAGTCGAAAGACCCATTACCCCAACTAGAAAAGGAATTGATGATGCGTAAGATTAATCTGCAAACCCGTTTAACTGCACTCTCCAATAATGCTTACAACACTTTGATTACTCCTATGGACAAAAAATCGAAAATGGCCAAGTAATAATGTTGACGCTGGGCGGATAACCGCTCAGCGTCTTTTCCTCAAAGGAATCAGTCATGCGTGAATTCGTAATCAGTGAAGAGATAGTCATAACGCTCAATGATGGCGTTTTTGGTCTATGGAATTTAAATACCGGAGAGCAATACGAAATTCTTGAAAAAACATATCTTGATAGGATATTTGAACTCACTGAATATAGCCATCTTCCTTATCAAGCTCAACCTGAGGACGAGCTGCTGATTGAAGCCGGAATATTACTGCTGGCTGATCAAGCGCTTGATTATAAAAAGCTGGCCGCAGAACGTGGAAAGTGGGGATGGGATTTAATATCCAAGATATTTCATTATGGCAGCAAGCATAATTTCCCCTCTGAAATATCAAAACTAGAGGATACTGAATCAGGCTATATTGATTTCTGCCAGAGTATCGAAGACACGATGCCTGATTTGGAAACCGAGCGCGAAGGCAAAATAATCACTCTGCCTGATTATAACGGAGCGCCCATCCAAAATATGAATCTTCAAGGCGCCCTGTGGGAAAGAAGGACGAGTCGAAACTTTAGATTTGACGCAGTTCCTGTATCAATCGTAGCCGATATTTTGTATTCAACGTTTGGGGCAATTCACGGCGACTCCCACAAAGAAGAAATGGAAAAACGAGGAGTTAGGACAGTCGGATACAGACGATCATCACCCAGCGCGGGATGTCTCCAGGCAACTGAAGCATACCTAATCGCACTTAACGTCGATGGTCTAAGTAGAGGAATTTATCACTATAGATCACATCAACATGTGCTGACAGAAATAGACCTAGTGATTGATCCATCACTAGAAAAAATTCTTTGCTATCAGAGTTTTGCGATCGAAGCTTCATTTCTTATTGTTCTCACTACGAGATTCGATAAATTATGGTGGAAATACCCACATTCACGAGCATATCGTTCGGGACTATTGGATGTTGGCCATTTATCTCAAACCTTCAATTTGGTAACCACCGCTTACTCCCTTAACACATGGGTTACGGGATACTTTATAGACAATCTACTTAACGACCTCATAAAGGTTGACGGATTTAAAGAGCAGTCCATATTTGTAATGGCTGGGGGCCCCGGCTACTCAGACCCTTTAAGCCCTGGCGTATTACAACTCCTAAACTCGAATCCATGATAAAGGAAGTCGTGATGTGAGCAAAACTGCCCCTAGTGATGAGAAAAAAGAAAAATCAGAACACCTGCGCCTACAAGCAGATATCGCTTTGACAGAGAATAATTTTGCCGACGCCCATAAACGTTACAAACAAAGCCTTCTGCTTGACCCGACAAATGATAGAGCGCTCAACAATCTAGCGATTCTGCACGAGGAACAAGGCGAAATAAAACTAGCGCTAAGCTTCTACAAAAAGGCATGCGCAGCGAGTAAAACAACAGAAACACAGTTAAAATATTATCAGAATCTAGCTTCAGCATACGAATATAGCAACCAACATAGCGCCGCAGTGTGGACATACCAAGCCGCGATAAAACTCGAATCCAACTCAACAGGTGAGCTATCAAAAAACTACCTCAGATTACTACAGAGTCTACATATCGAATCATTTGACAGGGTTATTTTTGACTCTCTGGCTCCACTGATAGATAACACACTCTTGGATAAACAAGCGGTGGCAAATATTTATTTCGAACAGCTCGGACATCTAGTTACCCTATCAAGAGCTGGCGAGACAAAAAACATACTTAACACTTCAGATCTGCTTGAAGATAACGCCAACACATTAAAGCTCATTTCTACACAACTAGTTAACTCACCCATCATTGAAATGGAGATTCGCCGAGCGCGAAGAAAGATCGCGCGACAACTTATACAAGACTGCTACAACGGAAAGCATTTACCATTTCTGGCAGCTATGAGCGCCCAATGCCGTCTCAACGGCTACATCTACAAAATTGAAACTGAAGATCAGGAAATAATAGAGTCGTTAAAACTGTATCAGAGCGACGACAGCATTTCCACCTGCAGATGTAAAGCTATAGAGCGTGTATTGGCGTCTTACAGCCGTTACTCACCAAACGAAAGCTTTCCAGTAGGAGCCTATCAAGCTCACCCTGTAAACGCGAACAACCTGCACATAGGCAGTCCCGAAATCTTCGTTATGGCGTCCTGCAGAAAAAGAGAAATCACGGCTGATTTTTATGAAGCGTATCCCTATCCAGCGTGGTCGTCAGTACCTTATTACAGAGAGACAACGCTAAATGAAGCCCTTTCTCAGCTAAACGTTAATCGAACGTCTTTAAAAAATAACGGGGAATTTATACTCGTGGCGGGTTGTGGCACCGGAAGACACGCCATTCAATTAGCGCTTACCTATCCCGAAACTAATATTATCGGCTTGGATATTAGTATGGCAAGCCTACAGTATGCCCTGACCAAAAGTAGAGAGCTAAACGTCGCAAATATAACCTTTGTCCAAGGTAGCATCTACGATGTCGATGAGCTAAAAATAAAATTCCGGCTCATTGAGTGCATTGGTGTTCTGCACCATCTTAAATATCCGGTTAAAGGTTGCCGAGCACTTCTTTCTTCTTTAAAACCAGGTGGCGTTTTAAAATTAGGCCTTTATAGCACCTTGGCGAGACAGCCACTAAAGAAATTGGCTCAACAGTTTTCTGAGTCTGAAATTTCATTTTCGCCGAAAAATCTGCCGAGGATAAGAGATTTCATTTTACTTAATAGCTCCGCCGAGGCCTTTAATGAAATTATAAAATCACCAGATTTTTATAATCGATCTGGCTGTATGGATTTGTTTTTTAACCCACTAAAACACACCTATACAGTACAAAAAATATCTGAATTATTACATTTAACCAAAGCCACTTTTGCGGGTTTTGAACGGGCCGGCGAAAGAAATTCCCCGGGCTTCCGTCAATTTTATGACTCCACCTCGTTGGAAGATTTTTTTGAAAATTGGGACATATTTGAAAAATCGAATCCTAGTTTTTTTGGTGCCATGTATTTGTTTTGGCTTAAACCTAACCACACCTAACAAGAGAATTTAAATGAAAATACTAGGCGTCAATACCGGGCACGACGGCCACATCTGTTTGTTAGAGGACGGGAAGCTAGCATTTAGCCATGAAGCCGAGAAAAATAGTGGACAACGATATGCCCCTGTTTCTACGAAATCATTAATAGAAGCAACGCTAAAGTATTCCGATGATTTGGATGCGGTAGCTATAAGCGGTTGGGCGGAAGGGCACGACCCTCGAAACGCTCCTACCGACGGAGGTTATTTAGGCCTTAACTTCGAAAGTAGAGAATATAAGTTAGGCCAGAACTCACTGAAGTGGACCCACTGCAGCCATGAACTGTCGCACATAATTGCTTCTTACGCACTCTCTCCTTATGCGGACAATAAAATTGCGGGCGGGTGTGGGTTGAATTGCGAGTGGAACCGGATGTGGGAAAAATCGGGTCTATTTGATGCCGTTTTTGTTCCGCCATGCACCAATGACACAGGCGTAGGAATCGGAGCCGCAGCTGCGACTCAACATAACTTGACTGGAAAAGTAAAGATCGAGTGGTCCGTGTATTCTGCTCAGTCATTTATCTATGACATCCCAAAGAACAGTTCAGTTTTCCTGGAAAAACCTCTGTGCTTAGACGAGGTTTCCGAAACACTAGCCACAGGAGAGATAGTTTGCTGGGTCCAAGGCAACTGTGAAATAGGTCCCCGCGCCCTAGGAAATCGGTCAATTATCGCGGCCCCATTTTCTATCGAAACAACAGAAAAATTAAATATAATAAAAGAAAGAGAAAGATATCGGCCGATAGCACCAATCTGTATCGAAGAAGACGCTGGAATTTATTTTGAAGGGTGTGTTAAAAGCAAATATATGATGTCATTTTATAATGTTATCGACCGCAAATTAAGGGCTATCACACATATCGACGGAACAGCGAGAGTTCAGACCGTAACAGCAGTGGACAATCCTGCGATGTACGATTTGCTTTCCGCCTTCAAAACGCATTCCGGAGTGGGCGTACTCTGTAACACCTCTCTTAACTTCAAAGGTAGAGGTTTCATAAACTCCCACTCAGACATTGAAGCGTTCTGCCTTCAAAATGGAATATCGACTTATGTCATAAACCAAAATATGTATAGAAAAGCGAAGGCAAGCTAAGTGAATATTCCCAACATCGCTGGATACGGTTATCTGTGTGGTATCAGACTAAGCACCTCGGTTACGCTTTGGGTAGACTTCGTTCTAATATTTACAGTATTAACGTTTGGCTTCGATGCCTCTGCTGAAACGCTAGGACTCGCTGCTGCATTGTACGGGCTACCTCCTCTTTTATTGGGACCACTGTTCGGTGCTCTAGCAGACCGCACGAGCCCGTTCAAATTTATCTGCTGGAGCTTCCTTACTCGCTGTTTTGTTGCCTGCCTGTTATTTTCGGCGACGTCTCAAACAGTCTTCTTAGTCTTCGTTTTCATGAAGGGGCTCGCCAACCTAGGCTCAGGCTCTGCAGAGATAATCCTTACGAGAAAATTACTATCCAATGAAGATCTTGTAAAAAATATATCTCTCGTCACCATCATGGATCAATTTATAAAAGTGTGTTCTCCATTGGCGGCTGGCATCATAGCAAGCGTCGCAGACAAATCTTCAGGTTTTTTAGTATCAGCGGTATTTTCCTTGATCGGCACTATTTGCGTAATCGTTTTATCAATTACTCATTCCACATCCTCTGTCACTCAAAACCCCGAGATGAGGTCGTTCGGTAGTCTTGAGGCGTTCAAATCATTTTTCAAACATGGTCCTATTACAAGGCTATTTTTCATCTGCACCATGGTGCAGTCGGCTGTGCTTGGATGTTATGACTCTCTATTAAGTCTTTTCCTAAAAAATTTCGGCTTGGAGTCGTACGCCTTCGGGGCTGTCGTCAGTGCCACCGCAGTAGGCGGAATATTATCGGGGCTAATTTTCCCTAAAATTTATCCAGCCCGACTCTCACTCTGCTCCACACTTTCCCTATCACTTTTTGGGGTTGCCGTCATCTTGGCCGGTTTGCTTCCAACCATTCCTCACTTGGCCAATATAGTCGTCTTCATGTCACTGTTTCTTGTGGCGGGAATAGCGTACGGACTCACCGCCCTTGGATTTGGGATTACGCTGCAAAAATATTGCCCTGTTTCCCATCTAGGCGTTCTTTCAGCCACTGCTCGAAGCCTTTCCTTGGCGCTCATGATTACGACTCCAATACTGGGCGCTTGGCTATCCCGCCTTATAACAATTGGAGGAGTCTTTTGTTTCGCCGGTGTGTTCGCTGTTATCGTCGGGGCATGGCTATATTTTGAACATAGGGATCAATATCACTCTGAAAAAATCAGAATGCAGAGCGAGTAGATGCTGTCAGGCAAGGAAATCGGGCGGCCATTTTTAAACACAGCCGCCCGATCAGCGGTTACAGATGCGACTCCGCATACTCAGCCAGGATTGAGCGTGGCACGCCTTGCAGGGCGATGTGCACACCATTGGGGAAATCTTTGAAACGCTCCGTCAGGTAGGTGAGGCCAGAACTGGTGGCCGACAGGTAAGGCGTATCGATTTGCGCCAGGTTACCCAGGCACACTACTTTGGAGCCGGCACCGGCACGGGTGATGATGGTTTTCATCTGGTGCGGTGTGAGGTTTTGGCATTCGTCGATGAGGATCAGGCTTTGCTGGAAGCTGCGGCCTCGGATGTAGTTAAGGGATTTGAACTGCAACGGCACTTTGCTGAGGATGTAATCAACACTGCCGTGGGTATTTTCATCGTCCATGTGCAGCGCTTCAAGGTTGTCGGTGATGGCGCCTAACCAAGGCTCCATTTTCTCGGCTTCGGTGCCGGGCAGGAAACCGATCTCCTGATCCAGACCTTGCACGCTACGAGTCGCGATGATGCGGCGATAACGCTTGCTGACCATGGTCTGTTCGATTGCAGCGGCCAACGCCAGAATGGTTTTACCGGAACCGGCTGCACCCGACAGGTTGACCAAGTGGATATCAGGGTCAAGCAAGGCGAACAACGCGAGCCCCTGATAAATGTCACGTGGTTTGAGGCCCCAAGCTTCCTGGTGCAGCAAAGGTTCTTGGTGCATATCCAGAATCAGCAATTCATCAGCTTTGATGCCTTTGATCCAACCCACAAAACCCTGTGCATCAATGATGAATTCATTGATGTGTACCGCAGGCAGGTTATCGGTGAGCTGCACGCGGTGCCAAGTGCGTCCGTGATCCTGGCGAGTTTCAACCTTGCTGACACGGTCCCAAAAAGAGCCGGTCATGGTGTGATAACCACGCGACAACATGGAAACGTCGTCGACCAGTTGATCAGTACTGTAATCCTCGGAGGCGATCCCACACGCCCGCGCCTTGAGGCGCATGTTGATATCTTTGGTCACCAGCACCAGACGCAAATCCTTGTTGCGCGTGTGCAGGTCGATCAATTGATTGATGATGATGTTGTCGTTCAGATGTTCAGGCAACAAGTTGTTGGGCTCATGCCGCTTGTTCATGAGGATCGACAGAAAGCCCTTGCAGATACCGGTGCCGCGATCAATCGGTACGCCTAACTCAACCTCCTCTGGTGTAGCGCCGCCCAATGTTTTGTCGATCAGTCGAATAGCTTGACGGCATTCGGCAGCGACGGAGTGCTTCCCCGCTTTGAGCTTGTCTAACTCCTCAAGCACGGTCATGGGGATGGAAACGTGATGCTCTTCGAAGTTCAATAAAGCATTTGGATCATGGATCAGTACGTTGGTATCAAGCACGTACATAATTGGCTGGTCAGATGAAGGGGTGCGTCCGTGATCATCCATACTCGCTCACCTTTTTTAGAAGCCAAGCGACGCAATACTGCACAGTACTGCGCCACGATAAGGCCGCCGAACTCTCCTCTTCAGGCAGGGGAGACATGCTCAAGATGGGTCTGGGATGACGCCACCTGTGTTGCAGGTTTCGGCGATCTACAGTGGTAATACCGCAAAAGGCATGACAGTAAAAAGCTCTTTGACACTTTTTTGAAGTTTATTTTGCGGTGTGACGAATAGCCCTTGGCGGCGCGCTCCAGCACCGTTAAAGTCGGAAGTCCGCCCGATCCAAATTGCTAAAAAAATTCAATTCCTCCCTCCACTCAAATGGATGCACAGCCCGACCTACCGGGCCTTTCAGGGATAATGGTGGCAATCCTGCCATTGAAGTCCACTTTGTGCAGTGCTGGCGAGCAACCAAGGCAACGCTGTTTCGATTTTGTTGTTGATGTCATGGAATACGACCACCCCCCGCCGCCACAGCAACATCAACGTCAGCACCCGTTGGCCAGCCTGCTCAGCTGAGATAGCACGGCTCCAATCTTCCGAATCGATATTCCATAACGAGACTTTCAAACCTTGAGCGCGGAAGAACTCGGCGCTGTCGGACCGACGTTGACTGTAGGGCGGTCGGAACAACGGTACGTAATTTTCTGGCAGCGCTTGCTGCAACAATGCCGCACTGCGCATTACTGAGCTCTGCCAGTCGACCCATTGGCTGTGCGAGCGGTATTGCCAGCCTTGCGACCCAACACATTGTTGTTTGTACAACGCCTGCATATCGGCCGCCGAGCTTTCGCTTTCACGTGTCTGGAAAGTTTTCCCAAGCACAAAGAACGTGGCATTGAGTTTGCGCTGACGCAGGTAATCGGTCAGCCAGTCGGTGGTGCCATCCACCACGGTCGGGCCGCTGTTGAAGCTGAGCAGGAAGGTGCGATCGCCGAGTTCATCGCCGGTCAGTTCGTCAGAGTTATAGCGTTCGATCTCGTTGCTGGTCAGCGGAAACAGTGCCGCCATATGCAGGAGCTCGGTCAGGTAACGCTCATGGAAGGCATGACTGGGGAGATCCCAAGCGGCGTAAAACGAGTCATCGGCGATCTTGAACTTGGTGGCTTGCTCGCGGAGCATCGCCATGTCTTCGACCAACACACAAAACGAAGCGTCCTGTTCGCAGCTTTGCTGGGCATATTGATAGTTCTCCAACAAACGCGTCCATAAGCGCCGACGGATCAGATTCAGCGAAACCATGTTGATTTTTCTTAGGCCCAATCTCGCTTTAAGAGCGTTTTCATCCTGGCCTTCACTCACAACCAACGCATGGGCAAACGCCAGGATTTCGGCGCGCGATGCGACATCGAATAATGCGGGGGTGGCCAATTGTTCCGGCCATACGCTGCGATCAATCGTCGCCAGCGGTACCGGGCCAGCAGCGTGGGCGTTGAGCCAGAACAGACCGGCCAAAATAAAAAAAACAAAGCGCACAGTCACATCCCCAGAAATACCTCGCGGCGCACTATAACCTGCCCATGACCCAGGTGAGCCACAGATGCTCTTTAGAAGCCAACTTGTTGGCCAGAGGCGTGAAGCAGCCTGTCGTTTAGCCCCCTCGCCAACAAGTTGGCTCAGAATCTATCGCCACTGACCTTGCGTTGTACCCTAGAATCGCGCTCACGATTCCAGGAGACGATTTTATGCTGATGGTGATTTCCCCGGCCAAAACCCTCGACTTTGAGACCCCGCCGGTCACGAAGCGCTTCACCCAGCCGCAGTACCTTGACCATTCTCAAGAGCTGATCATCCAGCTGCGGGAGATGGCGCCAGCCCAAATCGCCGACTTGATGCACCTGTCAGACAAACTCTCTGGCCTTAACGCCGCTCGCTTCGGCAGCTGGACACCTGATTTCACACCCGAAAACGCCAAGCAGGCGCTACTGGCGTTCAAAGGTGATGTTTACACCGGACTCCAGGCAGAAAACTTCACCGACGCCGATTTCACTTACGCCCAAGACCACCTGCGGATGCTTTCTGGCCTGTATGGTCTATTGCGCCCGCTGGACTTGATGCAACCGTATCGGCTGGAGATGGGCACCAAGCTGGCCAACGCTCGCGGCAAAGACTTGTATGCGTTCTGGGGCACGCAAATCAGTGAGTGGCTGAACCAGGCGTTGCTCGAACAAGGCGATGATGTGCTGCTGAACCTGGCGTCAAACGAGTATTTTTCAGCGGTGAAACGCTCGGCACTCAACGCCCGAATCATCAATACCGAATTCCGTGACCTGAAAAACGGCCAATACAAAATCATCAGCTTCTACGCAAAGAAAGCGCGCGGCATGATGAGCCGGTTTGTGATCAAAGAACAAATCAGCAACCCCGAAGCGCTGAAGCAATTTGATGCCCATGGCTATCGCTACAGCCCTGAGCAGTCGAAGACCGACACCTTTGTTTTCCTGCGAGACACCCCGACCGAGTTACACCGATGATCGGCAAGGTTCCTTAGTATGTGCATATCCCAAATCAGCCATTAAAACCTAAACGGCTACTCAGGGCGCAAAGTCTGGATGTCGGTCAATGAGTGATCTGGCGGTTGGTCAATCCCACCTGCACTTCTGTACGATGCCGAACATCTGTATCAAACAAGGCGTTTCTTAATGCTGATTGGCATCGCGCTAATCCTTATATGGCTCGTCCTGCTACAGCGCTACCCCACCAAAGCCTTGCTGGTGTCGTTGGCGGCGGCGCTGTGTCTAGGGCTAGTGACGTTGTGGGTCCTGTGGCAGGACAGTCAGGACACCCGGCAGTTGGAGCGGCTTGAGCTGCGCCTGAGTTATTCGCCTGAACGCTGTCCAGCTGATAACCCTTTGCGGGTTCAATTACACAACGGTAACAACCAACCACTGTTGGCATTGCAATGGCGCGTAGCGGCCTATCGACCTGGCGACACGGTGAACCTGGCCGATGATGTCTATGCTGCACCTCGTTATCGCGGCCCCGGTGAATTAAAGGCCGGGGGAGATTGGCAAGACTGTCTACCAATACCGCCGTTGCGGCCCGGTTATCGTGCAGAAACGGTCGAGTTTCGGGCTGAGCATTTACAGGGCAATTTCTAAAAAACAATAAGGGAAAACTATGCCTATCGCTCTCATCACCGGGTGTTCCAGTGGCATTGGCCGGGCACTGGCAGACGTGTTCAAAACGGCGGGCTATGAAGTGTGGGCCACTGCGCGTAAAGCCGACGATGTAGCAGCGCTGGATGCCGCTGGATTTTTCGCCGTTGAGTTAGACGTCAACAATGGCGAAGCCCTTGAGCGCCTGAAAATGAAGCTCGCAGCCCACGGTGGGCTTGACTTGCTGATTAATAATGCTGGGTATGGCGCAATGGGTCCGTTGCTGGATGGCGGTGTGGAGGCCATGCGGCGGCAGTTTGAAACCAACGTATTTTCGGTGGTCGGCGTGACCCAGGCGCTGCTCCCATTGTTACGCCAAAGTAAGGGAATGGTGGTAAACATTGGCAGCGTTTCAGGGGTTCTGGTGACGCCATTTGCGGGTGCATATTGCGCCTCGAAAGCCGCCGTGCATGCGCTCAGCGATGCGCTACGCCTGGAGCTGGCGCCGTTCGGCATCAAGGTTATGGAGGTCCAGCCCGGGGCTATCGACACGCGCTTTGCCAGCAATGCGACCCGTGAAGCTGAGTTGTTGATCGCTGAGTCTTCGCCGTGGTGGCCGTTGCGCGAGGCGATTCGCGCCAGAGCCAATGCCTCACAAGGCAATCCGACATCTGCCACGGCATTCGCCCTCGATTTGCTCAACGCGGTGAAAAAACGAAAACCGCCACGCTTGCTACGCCTGGGAAACGGCTGCCGAGCGCTGCCATTGATAGCGGCGCTAGTACCCAAAAGTTTGCTGGAAAGAGGACTGCGCAAGCGGTTTGGTTTAGACAAAGTATTGTGAACAAACCCATTCTCTGTAGTAGCCACCGAAAAAGGTCTTGCGATTTCATTGACTCAGTCCCACAGCAGCTCAGGCAGCCATAGGACAATAGGCAGATTCATCACAACCTTCGTCGGGCTCTGCAGAATTATTTTTATCAATAAGCAATGCGCGTTTGACGACTATCAGTTAACCCCTGGGTTAACAATCACGGTGCAGGTGCTGCCCGCCGCCAACACCACGCCGTCGGGCACGCTGTCCAAATGGATCCGCACTGGCAGCCGCTGCGCCAGGCGGACCCAGTTGAAGGTCGGGTTGACGTCGGCGATCAGTTCGCGGCTCTCCGGGTTATCACGGTCATAAATCGCACGGGCAATGCTTTCCACGTGACCCTTGAGTAACTGACCGCTCATTAGCTGCATGTCAGCCGGGTCACCCACACGGATGTGCGGCAACTTTGTTTCTTCGAAGAAGCCGTAGACCCAGAACGAGTTCATGTCGACGACGGCCATTTTCGCTTCGCCAATTCGCGCGTAATCACCCCGATGCACGTTGAGGTTGGTAACGTAGCCGTCCACCGACGCCACCACCTTGGTGCGTTGCAAGTTGAGCTCTGCTGCCTCAAGTTGCGCCTGGGCCAACTGATAATCGGCTTGAGCTGAAACGGCTATATTGCTGGCATCGTCGCGACTTTCACGGGAAATCACCAGGCTGTCCATGTCTGCGCGGCGGCTGGCATTGAGCTTGCGCATCTCCCAGGTGGCTTTGCGTGAAGCGACGTTCGCCTGTGCCTCTTTAACTGCGATCTGGTAATGATCGGGGTCGATCTGCATCAGCAAATCGCCCTTCTTCACTTGCTGGTTATCACGCACTGGCACATCGACCACGGTTCCAGTCACGTCGGCCGCTACGTTGATCACATCGGCGCGCACGCGACCATCGCGGGTCCACGGTGTGTTCATGTAGTTAACCCACAGGCTGTGACCTATCCAAATGGCCAAGGCCAGGACCAGTAACGTGGCGGTCAGACTGAAGAGCTTTTTCATCCTGGTTCTCAAAGAAAGGGCGGAGGCAAAAAGGGTGTTGCAAACAGCCGGACTTCAACCGTAAACCGTCAGCCCCAGCACCCCGAAAATGCAAGCAAACATGCTCAGGCGCAACAGCGCCGGGTGCCAGAAAAAACGGTACAGATCAAACGCCGACAGAATTCTGTCCAGCACCCAGGCCAATACCGTCGCGACCAAAAACATCACGGTCACCGTCGGCATGTAGAGACCGTGGAACGCTATTTCACGAGGCATGCGGAAGTCCTTGCGGCTCACGGTTGGCAGCGTACGCAGCCAGGGGTGATTGCGGATCAAGTAACGAAGTACGGATGAAGTGCAGATAGCTCTCAACCCTGCGTAACGCTGAAGTTTCAAAGTGCGGGGCGAAGGGTTCGTCGGTTAGCTGCACGCAGACGATAGCGTGATTAACCGCGCTCAAGCTGCGTTCAAGGTTGTTCCTACCAGGCTGAACGAACAATCGTACCAACGAACGCCCCATAAGCCGGATCGCATGGCGCCAAGGCTGGTAATGGGCATAGCACGCGAAATCCGGCAGCACCTCTTGTTCACGGCGCAACTCGATAATCGCGTGACCCACTTCCAGCACCACGAACATCCAGCGCAATAATCCGCGCTGCACCTGCGGCTGGCCGGCGGCCAGCCCATAGGCCTGGTGCAGCAGATCGCGGGTGCGGCTTTCGAAACCCGGGCCCAAGCCGCGTAGGGGTGCGCTGATGGCGAACAACACTTGCCGACGCAGATGAAGTTCCAGCCGACGCCACAACCAGCGGCTGTTGGGCGGCAGGATGATTGCCCCTGCTGCAGCACAGACCAACATGCCGATAATCATCGCGATGTAATCATTGACGTAAAGGTACGGGTCAAAAAGGGTCATGTTGCTGGGTATCGATTCAATGCTGAAAAATATCAGCAACCCAAGTCCGATACCGGCCCATTGGGGCCGGGAGGCCAGGAAGGCACCAATGACGAACACCGGAGCCAGCACCACGCAAAGCAACGGAAAGCCGTCGATGAAGGGGAAAATAAAGAAGGTTTCGACGAAGCCGAACACCGCTGCCATCAGCGTGCCGCAGGCCATTTGGAATGCCATACGCTTGGGGTTCGGTGTAGTGGCGGACAACGCAACCGTTGCCGCCGACACTAAGATCATGGTCATGCCGCTCGGCCAGGCCGTGGCCAGCCAATACGCGCTCAGCGCGCCGACGATGAATACCGCACGAATCCCCGATGCTGCTGACGACAACCAACTGGTGGTGGACTTGAACGACTCAGTCCACTGCTCGCGAACATGATGGTGATCGCCCAATGACGCATGGGTTTGCGCGTAGTTGTGCAGGTCGTTGACGAAGCGGTACAGCAGCTCAAACGCGGTGTGGAAATCCAACAGGTCTGCGGGGCTAGGGCGGCCCGCGACCAGCGTCTCACGCAGGCTGCGCACCTGATCAGGCAAGCTGATTTTATAGGCCGCCAATTGACGCTCAAGTGACGCGGCATCAGCAATGGTCAACGCCCGTCCGGCAAAACCGTCGAGCAGTTCAGCCAGGGTCGCAAGACCCGGGTCGATGGCCGACACCACTTGCGTCAAGCCCCGTGAGCGTAACCGTTCGAGCAATTGATGCAGGGCGTTGAAGCGGGTGGTAATGGCCATGAATTCGCTGTTCAGACGATTCAATCGGCCGTTGCGACGACGCATGTGCGGGTCTTCAAACACCGTGACGCTGCGCAGACCTTCCAACCCGACGGCTTCGGTGATGAAGCGAACGTTGCTTGCTTCGAAGGCCGTCCGCTCACTGAGGCCGCGTATGCCATCAGCGGCAAATCGGGCAAACACGCCGAAACGTTGATAGAGCGCGTTACGCATGGCGGCGCTAGTGCTTTGCGGCAGGATCGCGGCGCTGACTACGGTCGAGCAGACAATTCCAAGGGAGATTTCCAGCACCCGCCAGACGGCTGCCATGAAGGCGCCTTCGGGGTGCGCCAATGCTGGCAAGCCGATCATCGCTGCGGTGTAACCGGCGAGAACAAAACTGTACGCCCGCAGGTTTCGATAACGCGCAGCGCCCGCCGAACAAAAGCCAACCCACAACGCCAGGCTGCCGAGGAACAGCTCGCTGTTTTGGGCGAACAAAGACATTAACAACACCATCATGGCTGAGCCGGCCAAGGTGCCGATAATCCGATAGAAGCTTTTAGCGAACACATGTCCGCTTTGCAGTTGCATGACGATAAAGACGGTGATCATCGACGTGCGCGGTTGCGGCAGTTCTAGACGAAGCGCGATCCAATACGTCACGAAGGCCGCAAACAGCACTTTAAAAATGTAAATCCAAGTCACCCCGTCGCTGCGTGCCCATGCGAAAAACTCGCGGCGCCATTCCAGGGAGCGAAAAAAGCTAATCATGTGCGCAGCCAACCCTGTGGGAGCGATTCATTCGCGAAGCGGCACCGAAATTTTTCAATGGTCAAACGCCGCAAGTGCAGCGGGGACTTTCGACGGCACGGTCCTCTCGTCTTTGGGTGAATCAGCACCCGCTGACAAACCACCACCCAACGCCACCACCAACTCGGCATGTGCTGTCAGACGCGCCGCTTGGACCTGCTGTTGAATCTGTTGCTGGCGGAACAGCAAGGTCTGCGCATTGAGCACGCTCAGGTAATCAGTCAGGCCACGGGTGTAAGCGACCTTCGCAATGTCATAGGTCTTTTGCGCTGCGCCCACGGACTCAGCCGCAAACGCTTGCTGCTTGGCCATCGACTCACGGCGAATCAATTGGTCTGAAATTTCTTTCAACGCGGTAACCAACGTCTGGTTGTACTGCGCCACAGCAATGTCATAACCGGCAGAGGCTTCACCCAACTCCGAGCGCAAACGGCCGCCGTCGAAGATCGGTAAGGTAATGGCCGGTCCGACGCTGTAGTTGAATTTGTTACCCGCCAGAAACGACAACATCCCACCTCCGGTTGCGACGAAACCGAGGCTGCCGGCCAAATCGACGTTGGGATAGAAACCAGCGTGCGCAACGTCAATGCCACGCGCTTGAGCCGCAACCCGCCAGCGGCTAGCTACCACGTCGGGACGCTGACCGAGTAAGGCGGCGGGCAGCGACGAAGGCAGTTTCAACGCAGTTTGCAACGACAGTGTCGGGCGCTTCAAACGTGCACCCTCCCCAGGGCCTTTGCCAGCCAGCGCAGCCAGCTGATTACCGCTCAGCGCGATGGCCTCGTCCAGGGAATCGATCTGACGATGGGTTTCAGGCAACGGGGTTTGGGCCTCACTGATTTCGAAATGAGTACCCAGGCCCCCGTTAAAGCGCCGTTGTGCCAGTTGCAGAATTTGCTCTTGCTGGGCCAGCGTCGCCTCAACGATGTCGCGCTGTGCGTAATTAAGCGACAACTGGATATACGCTCGGATGATGTCGTTTTGTAGCTCAAGCTGAGCCAAACGCGCTTCGGCGGCGCTCATATGAGCCATATCCAACGCTCGCTCTGTGGTATTGCTCTCTTGACCCCAAAGGTCTAGAGAATAGCGAAGGCCCATTGAGGCATTGTTGTCCCAAGTGCTGGTATTGGCCAGTTGACCTGGGCCGTAAAACTGATCGGTTGGCCAATTATGCCTTTTAAGGTTCGAATCGCCACTGACGTGCAGCGATTCGGCCGACTCGGCGACACCTGCCATTGCCTTGGCCTGACGCACTCGTGCGGCGGCCATTGCCAGACTTGGGCTGTCTTTGGCCGCCAGTTCGATCCAGCGATCAAGCTGCTCATCACCATAGGCACGCCACCATTGCGAAGCTGGCCAGTGCGCCTCTTTGGCAGCACTCTGGATCGCCTCATCCGTTGCCAGTTCGTTGGCTGGAATGGAATGCTCCTGAGGGCCAATGCCTCCGGTTCCAATGCAGCCGCCGATTGCCAGCGAAAGAGCCATAACAAATAGGGGTTTGAGCCCTCTGGACATGCGACGCGGCACTGCTGCAAATTCCCGACTTAGGTGTACTGCGGAGGATATGCATCGATTCTAGAGGGCGGTCAAGGCGACGATAAGACCGGTGAAGTGCGATTCTTTGTTACAGAACGGGGGATAATCAGCGGGTTTGGTTCACATCCAACCGTTACTTCATGTCACAATTTGTCAATCTCATCAGAGAACTGCCAATGGATACCCTGCAAAACATGCGTGCTTTCAGCTGTGTGGCGCAAGCGGGCAGTTTTACTGCCGCTGCGGTACAGCTCGATACAACCACCGCAAACGTATCGCGTGCAGTCTCCAACCTTGAAGCGCACCTGCAAACACGTCTGCTGAACCGCACCACGCGGCGTATTGCCCTAACGGAAGCGGGCAAGCGCTACCTGTTGCGTTGCGAACAGATTCTCGGCTATGTCGAAGAAGCCGAGGCAGAAGCCAGCGATGCCCACGCGCGTCCGTCAGGTCAGCTGAAAGTTCATTCGATGACCGGCGTCGGGCAACACTACGTAATTGACGCAATCGCCCGTTATCGCAAGCACCATCCGGACGTAAGCTTCGACTTAACCATGGGCAACCGCGGACCTGATTTGCTTGAAGAAGGCTACGACGTTTCCATCGTACTGGCCACAGAGCTCGCGGATTCGGGTTTTGTTTCCCAGCGCCTGGGCATCACCTACAGCATTGTGTGCGCCTCACCCGCCTACATCAACGCTTTCGGGGCCGCACAAAAACCCCAGGATTTACTCAACCACGCCTGTCTGCGGTTGGTTAGCCCGGTGTTCCCACTGGAAAAATGGGTGTTCGACGGCCCTGAAGGCCAGGAGATGGTCACCATTGTCACCTCGCCGTTTTTGGTCAATTCGGCCGACGCCATGAAAGCGGCAATTTGCAGCGGGATGGGGGTCGGCATTTTGCCGATTTATTCGGCTATTGAGGGGTTGCGCGACGGCACGTTGGTGCGGGTGCTGACTAGCTACCGTTCGCAAGAATTAAATCTGTACGCAATCTATCCGTCGCGCCAGTACCTGGATGCAAAAATCAGGACATGGGTCGAATACCTGCGCGGGTCGCTGCCGGAGATTCTGGCCGCCCATGAAGCTGATTTGAAAACCCATGATTTACTCAACATCGTCTGACATTTCCATTTAACCGTTCGAGATTAGCGCCCGATGAAAAAGACTGTCCTTGCGTTCAGCCGCGTATCCCCCGAAATGGCCGAGCGCCTGCAGCAAGATTTCAACGTGATCGTACCCGACCCGAAATTGGGCGATATGAATGAACAATTCGACGCCGCGCTGCCCCATGCCCACGGCATGATTGGCGCCGGGCGCAAGCTGGGCCGCGAGCAGTTGCAGAGCGCCAGCAACCTGGAGGTGGTGTCGAGCATCTCGGTGGGTTACGACAACTACGAGCTGGGCTACTTCAATGAGCGCGGCATCATGCTGACCAACACCCCGGACGTGCTGACTGAAAGCACCGCTGACTTGGCCTTCGCGCTGTTGATGAGCAGCGCTCGCCGCGTCGCTGAACTGGATGCCTGGACCAAGGCCGGCCACTGGAAACGCTCGATCGAAGCCGGGCATTTCGGCACCGACGTGCACGGCAAAACCTTGGGCATCGTTGGCATGGGCAACATCGGAGCGTCTATTGCCCGACGTGGCCACTTCGGTTTCAACATGCCGATTCTGTACAGCGGCAACAGCCATAAGCCAGAGCTGGAACAGCAGATGGGTGCGCAGTTTCGCAGCCTTGATCAACTGCTCGGCGAATCGGATTTCGTCTGCCTCGTCGTACCGTTGAGCGAAAAAACCAAACACCTTATTGGCACACGCGAACTGGCGCTGATGAAGCCAAGCGCGATCCTGATCAACATCTCCCGCGGCCCGGTGGTTGATGAACCGGCGCTGATCGAAGCGCTGAAAAACGCCACGATTCGCGGTGCGGGGCTGGACGTGTATGAAAAAGAACCACTGGCAGAATCACCGCTGTTCCAACTGAGCAACGCTGTAACCCTGCCGCACATTGGCTCGGCCACCCACGAGACGCGCCAGGCCATGGCTGACCGTGCGTATCAGAATCTGCGCAGCGCATTGCTCGGTGAGAAACCGCAGGACCTGGTGAACCCGCAGGTGTGGAACGGCTGATTTCTCCCTAGACCGTGCCCGTTGAAGGGAGAGATCAATGCGCATGGCGTGGCGCGAATCCTGTAGGACCGAATTCATTCGGGAAGACAACACCTCGGTTTCGCCGCTAAACCGCGTTGCTTGCTTCGCCAACACGTTGGCGACTACAGACATAACCCCTCTGTAGATACCAACTTGTTGGCGAGGCGGTCTATGCCAGCGTTCCCGTCACCACCGTCACCGGTTTTGGCTTACGAAACACCAACACATTCCCTAACATCACCAATACCAGCCCCATCAACGCGGGCAATGTCCATTGGTAACCTTCGGCAAAAGCCGAAATATTCAATGCCACTACCGGGAACAGCACCGTGCAATACGCTGCACGCTCCGGCCCCATACGCCCGACCAACGTCAGGTAGGCGGTAAAACCAATCACGGAACCCGCAATCACCAAATACACCAACGACCCGATGTAACGGGTGCTCCATTCAAAACTGAAGGGTGTGCCGCTCACTACGCAATACACCGCCAACATTGTCGCCCCGTAGAGCATCCCCCATGCATTGGTGGTTAGCGGTCTCAACCCTGCTTTCTGTTGCAAGCTGGACAGCATATTCCCCGCTGAGAAACACAGCGTACCCAGCAGCGCCAAGCCCAAGCCGATCAAGGTTTCATGGCTGGCGGTATGCCCGGACAATTCAGGCCAAAACATGCACGCCAGACCGATCAACCCCAAGCCACCACCAGCCAATACGTTACGCGCGACTTTCTGGCGGAAAAAGAGTCGAGCGTTCAGCGCATTCCAAAGCGTCGAGGTGGAAAACACGACGGCGATCAAGCCGCTGGGAATCCATTGGCTGGCGGTGTAAAAACACATGAAGTTCACGCAGAACAGGCAGAGGCCCTGCGCCAGACAAAGCAGTTGGCCGCGCCGATTGACCTTCTGCAGCCGACCGCTGAGCAGTAGGATCACGAACAGCACCAAGGCCGCGAAGCCAAAGCGATAGACGATCGACACCGGAATCGCCACATCGCCCAACTGCCATTTGAGGGCAATCCAGGTGGTGCCCCAGATCAGTACGGTGAGCAGGTACAAAGAGAGGTTCATCGGTGGGCTCCTTAATTGAGCTCCAGTCTGAGGTTTCGTCTCAGGGCCGACTTGCACAAACTTGCGCTTTTGATCGTTTGGCGACTGGCAACACGTAAGCGACTTGATAGGATGCGAAGTTAGAGGAATTCGTTATGCCGCCACTGGAAACCATCCAGGTCTTTCAAGCCCTGAACAGCTCGCCCAATGCTCGCCTCGAACAAAGCGCGGGCCTGGGTGACGGGATGGTCGCAGCCCTGTGGAACAACCATCACGATGCGCAGGAATACCAAGCACCCAGCCACCACACCCTGTCGTGTTACATCGCCGGCGGCACCGGTACCTACCGTCGCGACCGTCCAAATGAGAAAGGCAGTCCAGGAAAGCTCTGTATTTTGCCGGCGGGGCATGAGTCGGCCTGGGTCATCAATGGCGAAATTCGCCTCGCGCATGTGTACATCAGCCCTGAACAATTCGCCCTGGGCTGCGTCACCCTGCTCGACCGTGAGCCCCGGGAACTGCAATTGCGCGAAAGCACGTTTATCGACGATGCCGAACAAGCTCAACGTTTTCGCCGCATAATCCAACTGGATTGGAGTGAACCCGGTGAACGCCTGCTAACCAGCAGCCTCGCCCACGAAATGCTCAGCCACGCCCTGCTCAACCAAGTCGGCCAACGCCACGGCCTCCGCCTCAAAGGCGGCCTCGCCCCGCATCTACGGCGACACTTAGTGGACTACATCGAACATCGTCTGGCAGACCCAATAAGCCTGGGCGAACTTGCAGCGCTCTGTGCATTGTCCGAATACCACTTTGCCCGGATGTTTCGCGAAAGTTTTGGCTTACCGCCGCATCAGTATTTGTTGGCGCGCCGCATGAACTACGCACAGCAACTCCTGCGCACAAGCCAACAACCGTCGGGAAGTATTGCAATGGCCTGTGGATTTGCCAGTGCGAGTCATTTCAATAACCGGTTTAGACAGGCGATGGGGGCGACGCCGGGGGAGTATCGGTTGGCGTTTTTGTAGGCTGTTTTACTGTTTCTTGAGCGTTATGGTCTGCAGAACATTTAGCGCCATCTCCTTGGCACCCCTCACACTGATCAAATACGTAGAATCATTCGCGAAAAGCAAAATTCGGTGCTCTGGATCGGTTGGTGTAGCTTCTTGAAAAATGGCTTCAACACCATAGCCCACGGCGAAATTCGTCAGTCGGGCACGGCAGTCGAGCTGCATGTCAGAACGCATATCTCTAACCAGTGCCTGATCTGTTTCATTCAGACTTTCCAAACTATAAAGCCCATATAGATAACGAT
Organism: Pseudomonas sp. 10S5; assembly: GCF_035019745.1. Taxonomy (NCBI): domain Bacteria; kingdom Pseudomonadati; phylum Pseudomonadota; class Gammaproteobacteria; order Pseudomonadales; family Pseudomonadaceae; genus Pseudomonas; species Pseudomonas sp. 10S5. The sequence continues at coordinate 143,224 of NZ_JASJVL010000010.1, read as the reverse complement.
CTAAATCAGCGCTTGAGAGTTTTTTCGTCGTGAATTGAGACAGAGCACCTGCAACACTGTCATTGGTTATAAGTTGATAACTTACGTACTTTTTTTCGGGGTAAGCGGCCAATATTCCGTCGAACGCAACTAGCGCAGTGGGTGCTTCAGGCAGGTTGAATTGGTAAGGACCAATGATTACCGCCAACCCGTCACTCTGCGCAAATGGCAGAGCACCGAAAGATAATTTTTTCTGTTCGCAGTTGTCTGCCCAAACAGAGAACGAGGCAGAACAGGCAAGCAGCGGGATCAGATATTTGTTCATACCTATTTCCGTCAATGGAATGCAGAGAATTTGCTTTGAAAATCCAACACTGCCAATCAGGGGATTCCGCCTGAGATGTAGGAAACGTCCCGATCTCTGCCTTGACCTACGGCTCCAATCACATCGGCCGGCACGCCGTCCAGTCAAAATCCCTGCCACCTTCGCCTTTTCCGCCACAAAATATATTTGCTATCAAGGGGTTGAATTGTTTCCTCATCGGGGCCAACACTGAGGGTGAGAGGCGAGTGGTTATTCCTCGAACCCGAGGCAGGCTGATCGTTCTCATGTGAGTAAGCCTTAAGTAAGGAAAAAACTATGCAAATCCAGGTCAATAGCGATAACCATATTGAAAACAGCATCCGACTGGAGGAGTGGGTCCGTACCACCGTTGAAAGCACGCTCGAACGCTACGAAGAAGATCTAACGCGCGTTGAGGTTCATATCCGCGACGAGAATGGCGAAAAGCCTGGCCCGCATGATATTCGCTGCCAGATGGAAGCCCGGCCAAAAGGTCATCAACCGATTTCGGTTACCCACAAAGCCGACACACTGGATCAGGCAGTGGAAGGCGCGGCAGAGAAACTCAATCACGCCCTTGAACACTTGTTCGGCAAACTGCGCGACAAACGCGCGCCGGTAACAGACGCGGAGATAGACGCGGATTCTGAAAATCCGGATGCCATGCTTCAGGAAGAGTTTTTGGAAAAAGAAGAGGACGCCCTGCACGGTTAGTCCGCAGCGCGCAATTGACGACCATCACCATGGAAACAATCTGAAAAGGACGGCGCTGTGAAAACAGCGCTGTCTTTTTTTATGGCGCATGCCGAGGCGCCATCATCGCCATTAGTCTTACGTCGCGAACTTAAACCACCGACAGCCGGTCAATTTAAATAGACTTCTCGACCAGGCGCAGGCTATGGACAACCCTTTTCAACTGATCACTGATGTTTTTCAGCCTGATTACCGAGTCAATCTGAGCATTCAGGGGCTCGATGGCGGCATCATGCTGACCTTATCCAACGAGACGGGCATCGTCGCCAAGCGCTGGATCAGTGCCGAGCAACGCAATGAGCCCAAGCGACTGCGCAGGCTCATCCAAAGCGTGCAATTTGGCATCGCCATCGAACAAGGCCACAGCGCCGTGGCCATTCTGGCGGCAATGACCGACAGCGATCAATTGGATAAACCCGCTCCTCGTAAGAATTGGTTAAGTAACCAGCCGCAACTATCGGCCGGTTTCTAACGCGAATTACAATTCGCCTTTCTCCTCGGTCAGCGCGCCCTTGGCTTTGCTGTCCGGGTCAGGAACCTTACCCGACGGGAATTGCGACGACGCGTAGCGCACCACCAAAATCGCGAATGCCAGTAGCAAAATCGCACCAGAAAGATAAACCACGCCGAGGTCCGGTGGGTTGTGGTGCGATACGTCCGAGATCAGTAAGCGGGTCAACGCGGTGATGGCGACGTAAATCAGAAACCGCACCGGCATGTGGTTGGTTTTGAAATAAATCCCGACCATGGCGCCCAACTCCAGATAGATGAACAGCAACAGAATGTCATCGACCGTGATGTGACCCTTCTCCAGCATGTCCATAAACGCCATCACCGCCGCCCAGGCCGTTACCGCGCCAATAGCGAACAGCGCCAGGTAATGGAACGTCTCGACGCACAAGTTCCCCAGTGACTCGGCCAGCCCGTGAACGTGTTGACGCAGAGACTCAGCCCAGTTGATTTTCACAATGTACTTCCTTGAATAATTCGAGCGGATGATGCCGTGCCGAGGTGACGATTTACTGTCGCGTCGTCTTTTGTAATAGGTTTTATTTGCAGGACAGGTGCCAAGGTCTTGGATTGAGAGCGTGGTGGATTGTCGCAAGTAACACCGCAATGCTGCGAAATGAGGAATCTAAGCAAAAATGCCACTATCCAAAACGGATCGGGTGGCTTATGCTTTTACCTGTATAAAAATACAGTAGTCGTTAAAGACTGATTATCGTGAAGGCATGTGAGGTGCTGAATGGCCGTCGAAGTGGTATACCGCAGCAGCCGAGATTTGGAGCGTTTGTTCATGGATAAAGCCGAAGCTGATCGTCATGACAAAATGCTCGAACTGGCAGAATTGCTTGCCGAAGTGTTGCAACGAGCGGTGCCGTCGTTAACGGAAGCTCAGGTGGAAGAAGCCGGGATTTACATGGCGAAAAATCGTGATGTCTTCGCTAAAGCGTTCAAGAGTCAGCCGGACGCCTTGTCCGAATTGCTGAGTGCACCGCTGGAAGAATAAGCGCCACTACACACTCTGTAGGGCCAACGTGTTGGCGAGGCGGTTAGTTAGGAACGGCGCTTCTGCCGCTTCGCCAACACGTTGGCTCCTACACGGATCTGTGCGAAGGCGTCGGCAAATTCAGCCACTGAACGTCAGTACCCTTTATTTAACAGGCGTTCCGCCAGGTCGTTAGCGACATGCGCCGGGGAGCGTTTTTCGGCCTGGGCGTGAGCAAATACTTCGGTCAATCGAGTACCGATTTGTGACAAGTGCGCAGTAATAGTATTCAGCGTTTCCCCCTGATGTTGCAGCGCCACGTAGATCAGGCCTCCGGAGTTGATCACGTAGTCAGGCGCATACAGAATGCCTCGTCCTTCCAGCTGATCGCCGACCTGCAAATCAGTCAGTTGATTATTCGCCGCGCCGGCCACGGCGGCACAGCGCAGTTGCGAAACGCTTTTGCTCGTCAGGATGGCACCCAACCCGCAAGGTGAAAAAATATCGCATGGGGTGCTAAGCAAAGAGTCGCAGGCAATCGGGTGAGCACCAAACTGCTCCATGGCCAATCGCACCTTGCCGTTGTCCAAATCACTGACCAACAGGTCGGCGCCCGCTGCATGCAGCTGCTCGGCCAAGGCATAACCGACATGCCCAAGCCCTTGGACAGCAACGCGTAATCCTTCAAGATTGTCGCTGCCTAGCCTCGCCACGGCAGTGGCACGAATACCAGCGAATACGCCCATGGCGGCGTGCAACGAGGGGTCGCCCGCTTCCGTGGTGCTGGTGACATGTTGGGTTTGTCGTGCGATGCAGTCCATGTCAGCGCTGGAGGTGCCGCTGTCGACCGCCGTGATGTAGCGTCCTTCCAGGGTTTCGATAAACCGCCCGAAGGACTCGAACAACGCCGCGCGATTGGGAACGTGCGCCGGGCGCATGATCACCGCCTTGCCTCCTCCATAAGGTAGCCCGGCAAGTACCGCTTTGTAGCTCATGATGTGCGCGAGGCGAATGGCATCCTGAATGGCGCTCTGTTCGTCGGAGTAATCAAGGTAGCGGCAACCGCCCAAGGCGGGACCGTTCTGGCTATTGTGGATTGCGATCAATGCTTTGAGGCCAGTCTCAGGATCGACGATAAAGTGCAGCGTCTCCACATGTGAGCTTTGCATGAGAGCGAACATTGGCGGTGCTCCCGAGTTTTTTCTAAGGCGAGTATAGGCGCTGGAACAAAAAACGCCGAACCACTCAGGAACCTATGAAAAACACTCGCAACCTAGGCGACCAACCGCAACGCGCTGACTAATAAGGCACTGGACGAAATCGGTGACTGGGGCTAAAACAGAAGCTCTAGAGTCCCGACAATTAGTGCGTATCAAAGCCACGGTATCTGATCAACGGAGAGGTTGATGACCCCACGTCAAGCCTGCCTTGCCAGCCTGCAATGTCCGCCGTCTTCTGTTATGGAAGCCGTTTTGTGGGTGTCCGCTGAACACGATCCGCAGTTCTCCCCAGTGCAAGGATTCCAAATTGTCGAAGATCTAGAACGTCAAATCAGCGCTGCTTTGCCAATGCTGCCGGCCATTGAGCTGGCTCAGCCACTGCTGCGCTGCCTGAATACATTGGGGTTTCAACAGGACGACAAAAGTCAACCTAGACCTCAATCGGCGTTAGTGCACAACATTTTGCAGCGTCGACGCGGGCAGCCGTTAGGCTTGGCGATCATTGCCTTGGAAGTGGCCAAGCGACTAGAAATCCCATTGGAAGGGGTTAATTTTCCAGGGCACTTTCTGTTGCGGGTGCCAGGAGCAGACCACCTCTTGGATCCCTGCGGGGGGCGGCGGCTTTACCCAAAAGATTGCCGTGAATTGCTGGTACGCCAATTTGGTCCAGACATGCAACTTAAATCGGACCACATGACGCGCGCGACAGACATAGCAATGGTGCAACGCTTGTCGCGTAACCTTCGGCATTTGCATCAAATTAATGATGATTTTTTGGCTTCGCTCAAGGATGCGGACCGGGTGTTGCAGTTGGGCCAAGCGACCACCGGTGATCACTTGGCACGGGCCAGTTTGTATCAATCTCTTGAATGTCCGCAGGCCGAGCGTTTCGACCTGGAACATGCACTGCTGTTGAGTGAGGACCCTATTCAACGGCTGAGATTGACCGAACGATTGAGTCATTTACCGCCAAGCCGCGCGGTTCATTAAGATCTAACGTCAGGTGGCTGACAGGACGTTGTATTTCCCATGGGGCGTCAATTTACTGCTGGTCCAAACCTGCAGCAATAGGTTGCTCGTGCATTTGACAACTGTGTAACTCAAACTTACCAGCAGGGTCCGTGCTGTCGAAGTCCCTAAAAGTAAAAACCCCGTCAATCAGGCAATCATTTAGGTGCAGTGAATTAATAGTGTTATTACTAACCCCTTCGAGCGTAGCGGACGCACCCAAACTGACCATCACACGCGTCAACCAGAGGCCAGGGTTAAGCGGCCGTAAACATGTCAACTAACGCATCACGATACATTTCTACCTGTTTGCAACTGGCAAACAGCTCCCGGCGGCGAGCGTAGTGGATGTGCCTAGAGTCTTGGAGCTCCCGACTGACTATTTGACAGTAATCAGTCCCAAAGACCGAGCGTAATAATTAATGGAGGGTACAGCGGGCCGGTGATACATATTAAAGCTCAAAGTAATCACCACTTGCTACCGACAGCTAATGCGAGAAAAAAGTAGCAATCAAGGAATAACGTTTGCATGTGCATGTCCGCTGCGCTCGATTCACGCCATCAATCCTAGCGCCTTGGCTCTGGCCACTGCCTGGGTTCGACGCTCTACCCCTAGTTTGGCGTGAATACGCCTAGCGTGAGTTTTTACCGTATGCAAAGAGATAAACAGCTGGTCGGCAATTTGCAGATTTGAACTGCCTTGAGCGATTAGCATGAGTACTTCCAGCTCGCGATGACTAAGTGGATTTTCAGAGGCTGCAATCAAACGCTCTTCTACCCCCAGTTCCCGCAACATCGCAGGTTGCCGCAGTCTTAACTCGCGCAACGGTTGCTGAAGGTTTAAACGGTCAACCAGGGTTAAACCGTCAGTCAAATACCCATTGGCTGTGCGCATATCTCCCAGCAGGAAGGCCACTTCAGCCATCGCTAGATACAGCTCGGTTTCAAGGCTATGCATGCCCTGTTGATTGGCAAAGCGCTGCAGCACTTGCAGCCGTTGCATGGGCTGCTCAGCCTGATGTAAGTAAACTTCTGCTAATACCAACAAGTATTCGATATGCGGGACTAACTCCAGCGTTGCAGGCGGTGCATGCTTGGCTGGCGCGCAACTTAAATGATGTAACACACGGGTCAATGCCACTCGAACGAGTTCGGGCCGACGTTGTTGTAGCCAAAAATGGCTGCTGACCTGTAACAAAACACCGCGCCAAAAATATTCCGGAATATGGTTTTGTTGCATCACCCGCTCGGCGTCTCGTAACCAGACGAACGCCTGTGCATAGTTACTCTGATTAGCGTCAAGGATGGCTAGCCCTAAAAAACCGAACAGCGCAAGCTTATCTTTACTGCGCAGGCATTGGTTCAGCCCACTTCGCAACAATGCACGCGCTTGCTGATCAAGCCCCTGGCGCAAAGCCAGACGCCCCCGACGTAACGCTATCCTACCCAATAGCGGACCTGCGACCGCGTGGTGAGCCAGCAATAGATCGTGCATTTTTTCCAGCGTATCTTCGCTGCGTTGTAACACCCCCCGCTGTTCCAGCAACTGGGCATGATCCAGTTCCAGCAAGGCTTCAAACAGCAACGATCCCTCGGCGCGCGCCAAGCATAGCGCCGCACGATTGTGTACCAGCGCCTCGTCGAACTGGCCGTTAAGCAGGGCTTGTTGGGTCATGCCCGATAGGCAGAGAACACGGCATGACCACGCATCGGGTGCGAGATAAGCGCATGCCTCTTCAAAATGGCCAACTGCACGCGGGGCATCACCGCACAGGTGGTGCAACCAACCTTGCTGCGCCTGCCATGCAGCAATAAAGTCACGTTGTTGCATGGCTGACGGTTGTGGCAGAAAACGCCCTAAATGCTCTAGGCATATCGCTGCCTGATCGAAACGACCGGTGTAGATCAGGGCTGAACCGGTCAGTCTTATGAGGTGGGGAGTGCCGCGCATTAAATCGGGAAAGCGCTCGTACAAGCTCAGTAGAAGCGAAATATTTTGGCCCAGCAGCAAGTAAGAAAAGTCATAATGCTGCAGCAGGCTGATCGCGACTTCATACTGCTCTGCCTGAACCGCGTGCTCTACCGCTGACTGCCAATCGCCCTGAGCACTGAACCACTGACAAGCACGCCGATGCCATGAGCGGCGCTCCGGCCAGTCCTCGTCACGCATGCAGTGGGCCAGCGGTGGGAACACCTGCAACCACTCGCTATTGTGTTCCCAAGGTTCAATAAAGCCACCGATGTCCTGCAACGCTTTAAGCCACTTTCCGCCCTCACCTGCACCGAACACATGTTCACACAACCCCGGATTGAACCGCGGTAAGTGCGCCAGTACCCGCCAGGCTTCAGTTAGTTCGGAGTTAATTCCTGAAAATAACTCATGATTGAGGTATTCAAACAGTGTCCGAGAACAGCGCTGCCGGCGCTGCTGCCGCGTGAAGCCTTCAGCCGTAATCCATTCCTCTGGATTGAGCAGAGCTACCTTTACGCCCACGCACCAGCCAGCGCTTTCGGAAAGAATTGAAGTACCTGCGTCGATTGGCCAAACGATGCTTTCGTTGACTAAAAGCTGCTCGATTTCAGCGAGATTGAAGGCTAATGTGGGGCCATCAATCTCGTACAACTCACCGCTGAGTAGCAACCTTGGCCAGTTGCATAGGGGTCGTCGCCGCCCGGTTATCCACCAAGTAATAGCCGGACTGCTGACCGCCAACAACCGATCAAGGCAGTGATCCATATCAGGTGATGGCAATCGGCAATAATCATCCAGCACAATCCAGCATGGCTTTTGCCAATGCGCCAAATGATGCACAAAACTGTTTTCGTCGCGATCTTCGATACCAAGTGCACTGGCTAGCAGTGCACAAAAGCCCGCAGGACTTTGCTCGTTTCCTGCTAACGGCAACCAACTGACGCTGCAGTCGGAAGGGGCTTGGCGGATGCACTCACCCAGTACTGCGCTTTTGCCACTGCCAGCGGGCGCGCACAATAGTTTCACTCGCGCACTAGACATGAGTAACGGCACGGTCAAGCGTGGACGTACCAAGTGCTGAGGCGACAGGCGCGGCCAATAGTCCGCATGACCCAGATGAACGGTAAAGGCAGTCATGGGAGCCCCTATTATTATTCTGACTTCTCACGCCCACACTAAGCGGTTCGGTAGTTCTGGATGTAGGAATATTCGGCGCAGTGATTATTTACCATAAAAAAACCACCTACATCGCTGTAAGTGGTTTATTTTTTGCTAAAAATGCTTGGTTACAGGCTTAGCGGATACCTGCGTTGCGTAACGCGTTAGGTGTGAAGTCGGACGCATGGAACTTCTGATCAAACTGGTAGCCGTGCTTCTCTTCGTTTTTCATCCCAAGGGCGATATATCGACCGGCGTTCAGGTCATAAAGAGCCTCAAGCGTGTAAGCGGCCGCTTGACGTGCGTAGTGATACTCCGCGTGACCTTCTGCGACACGCCACAATGCCCCGCGACCGTCGTAATGATCGACCAACGCTACCTGCCAGCTGTCCTCGTCAATGTACATGTGACGCTTGGCATAAATATGGCGCTGGCCGGATTTCAAGGTGCCAACGATTTCCCATACTCGGTGCAACTCATATCGAGTCAGATCTTGGTTGATATGCCCAGCTTTGATCACATCACTGTATTTGAGGGTCGGCTGATCGAGTTTGTAGCTGTTGTAAGGAATGTACATTTCTTTCTTGCCAATCAGCTGCCAATCGTAACGATCAGGTGCACCGGAGAACATGTCGAAGTTGTCAGAGGTACGCAGGCCGTCAGCAGCGGTGCCCGGCCCGTCATAAGCCACCTGCGGTGCACGGCGAACACGGCGCTGACCGGCGTTGTAGATCCAGGCCTGACGGGGCTCTTTAACTTGATCAAGGGTTTCGTGCACTAGCAATACGTTACCTGCCAAGCGCGCAGGCTTGGTTACTTCTTGTTTGAAGTAAGTCAGGATGTTGGCACTGGCCTGTTTGTCGAGATCCGGAATATCCTCAGGCGCCCCGATATCCTCCTCAAAGGTGACTGAATCGAATGCGCCATTGGTTTGCGGCGTTGCCTGAGTGATGGTGAGGTGTACGTTACCGCCGTGATAACGGGTGATGTGGTTCCACAACACTTCGTTGGCGGTTTTCGGAATCGGAAACGCGTAATAGCGGCTTTCAGCAAAGTTTGCCAAACCATTACCATCGTTAATCGTCGTCACCGTGGTGGCGCTTTTCTTAGCCAAATCGTAGATCTTTTGCGGTAAGGCAAACGTGCGGTGCGTCGTATAAACCGGAATCCGATACGAATCGGGATAGCGCTGGAACATCGCCTGCTGACCGTCAGACAATTTGTCTTTGTATTGGGCTACGTTGGCGGCAGTGATAATGAACAGCGGCTTTTCATTAGCAAAGGGATCGGACAGAAAACCATTGGCGTCCACTGTGCCAGCGTTGACCGGCAGGCCACCGGTATAGGCTGGAATGGTGCCGGCAGCGTTGCCGGCCATTTCTGCACCAACTGGGGTTAAGCTTTTGCCCAGCTTGGCGGCTTCTTCCGCCGAAACTGCGGCCATTACACTGGTGGCCATCAGGCTGAGTGCCAGGACGCCACATTGAAGAATGATCTTGCGCATAGTCATGCCCTTTTCAAACTGATCAGAAGTTCACGCCGACGCTCAACGAGGCGAAGTCACGGTCGATCAAGGTGTTGTAGTTACCACCGAAGAAATCGGTGTAGCTGAGGCTGGCGGTATAGGTGTTGCGGTAATCGGCATCAACCCCAAGGCTGACCGCTTTCGCGCCTTTGTTAAACAGACCGTTCGGACCGTAACCATTTACGTCGTGTGACCAAGACACGCTGGGCTTAAGATTGACGCCCGCAAACACGTTGGCGTAATCAAGTATTGCCCGCGCACGATAACCCCACGCCGTCGCAGTCACAAAGCCTTTGGTGTCGCCGTTGAAACCGTAAGCGCCGTACACCGAATCACGGCCATAGCGAAGAGTGTCGTGGGACTCCAGTCCACCAACGTGCACCACAGCGGCTTCACCGACTACAGTTAAACGTTCAGCGCCCAATACTTGATCGAAAAAGTGCGTCAGGGTCGATTGAACCTGTGTGATTTCTTTACGTCTGTAGCCTTGGTTGTCTGCACCTGGCGAGGTCGCGATAGGCGATGCAGCGCCACGAACGAGTGGGTTTACCAGCGCCAGGGTCAAGTCAGTGGTATTGAGTTGGACCGGAGCATTAGGCCGATAACTGATCTCGCCGTTCCAAGCCGTGCCTTCCGGCAAGGTGGTGGCAAAACTGGCGCCGAACAAACGCACGTTTTCCGGGTACTCAAGGTAGTACTGACCATTACCAAGCGCAGTACTCTGCGCTAAACCAGCGGCAGCAGCGGCGCTGCCTGTAGCCCGGCCCGCGGCAGCGGCAATGCCGGGGATCGATTGAAACGTCTGCAGGCTAGCGGTCTGGGTACTGAGGACTGGAACGCGGCTGTGCAGGTTTTCAAAGTACAGACCGTATTCGGTATCGTCTCCTAACCAACGCAAAGCACCACCGAATTGTCCATTGTTACTCGGATCGCGCTTGCTGCCCCGAGGTACAACAACGCCTTCTGGCGTTACCTGGAAGCCATGGCCGAAAGCAGCGGCGATTGGCTGCAATGGCGCAATGGCGGGGCTGCCGACCGTGTAGTTGTTGTTACAGCCTTCTGCTACAACATCATTCCCGAAGAAGGTGCCGCAGTTATCTACGACCGTCTCCTCCCAGCGCACTTGATAAAAGCCTTCTGCACTAAGCTTGTCGGTTATCCCCTGGGAAGCGAACAGCATCGGGACCGGAATCAGGCCCTCTTTAAGCTCGGCACCAGGACGGCGGAATGCAGAAACGTCGATGGGGTTGATCGAATTGATCGAGTTACCGATGAAGGTACTTTCACCCCAACTAACTACTTGATTACCCGCCCGCACGGTGCCCGGCAAATCGGCAATGGTGTAGTTGTGGTAAACGAACGCATCTAACAGTTGGTAGCCGGAGGACTTGGCCGCCTCTTTACGCCCATTGTTGCTGACTTGTTTGAAATCCTGGTTATTGTCTTCGAGCGCGAAGTCGTACCAATACTTGCCGCGGATGAACACGCCGCTGTCACCCCATTTCAGCTGCAGGTCGTGCACACCTTTAAAGATCTCAGAGAACGCATCGCCCTTCTGGAAATTCAGGCGATTGTCATCGCCGGTAGACGCCTGACCTTTGCCGCCATTCACCGTCCCAACCAGACCCTGGTTGGCATTACGTAGCGCAAAACTTGCGCCTAATGAAAGCGACGAATCGAATTGCCCTTCGACTTCGCCAATGTTGAATGAAACGGCCTGCGCCTGTGCTGTACAGCCCAGTGCGACGGCAATCGCCAGCGCCTTTGGCTTGAAGATGGCGCGCATTATTGTTGTTGTCATGCGTCTTCCCCGGTTGATTGCAGAGGAAGATACCCTACCCAGCGCCATCAGGAGCGATAAGCGCACAAAGGAGGTATTTGTGTTGTACCTCGAAAGAGTGAATCCCCCATCTGGCCCGGCTTCGCGAAGCATCATCGACGCGGTGGATGATCGATGATGACGGGGATGGATTGAACTAATGTGCATCGTAGAGGCGAGACTGGAATCGCAAGAGCGCAATCCTGAAAAAATGGCGGTTGTTGCCTGTGGTGCAATAGTCATTGTCGCAAACCGCTCTGTTTCATCGGACGTTTTTTCCTTATTCTTGCTGGGCTTTCACAACGACTGATCAGCATTATTGAATACCGCAATTATGCCTTAACTTTCCAAATGAATATTGCATCGCGCAGACTATCGATGATCGATCGCCTACGCGCTAGTTGCACCTCTGGTTGACCGACGTTGATTTTAGAGCTCCTGGATCTGCGTCTTATTTGCCGCTGTTAATACAGCGGCTTTTTTTTACCTGCAATTTATCATCCGCTCGCCAACACGATCCTGATTACTCACTTGAATTAAAAAAATCTCTCTCAACACTACAAGAGGACTCCTACAGATAACTTTCCGAACGGCCATACTCGGAATTTTCTTACGTTATTCTCGGGAGCAGGACTACAAACAAGTGTGCTTAAACTGTTAGTGTCAAGTCGGTGTTCTACAAGCGTTGAGCCCAAATGGGACAAAGCGTATGACTTGACACTTTAATACATAACAGGAGCTACATCATGAATAAGAAACTAGGTGCATGGGTGCTGGCGTTTGGATTGGTGCAAATGAGTGGTCAGGTGGTGGCTGCGCCAATGCAAAGCTGGCTAACGCCGCTGAACAAAATGTGTTTCATCAACAACGGAACGGTTTATCCAGGGGTTGCGGCGCCGGGGGAACTCAAGGTTGTTTACGGGCCGTATACCGCGAAATGCGCCACGACTTATCACAAATTTCGGCTTGGGCTGACATTTGTGGATGTGCAAAAGCTGATTGGAGGTGTTTGGACGAATGTCGAGAGCGGTGCATTTAATCCCGCGAAACAGTATGGTTCCGGAACGTTTAGAATTGTGCTAAACAACCAAGGTAAACAAACATCTGCCCCCTATAAAGGCGGCACATTCTCCGTTCCTCTTTAACACACAACTGAGAACATAATACTTGGGCCGCTACCGTTATGCAGCGGCCCAAGTTAACCGCTTTGGGAGGCCTACCGATCAATGTAGGTGAAGTCAGATGCATTTCCAAAGTTACTGGTTCAGAAAACGTCTATTTTGATATTAAGCATGCGTATCGATCAGCGCTTTATTCTTAGTCATCTGCGCGCGCTCTTGTATCGCAAGTACAACTAGAAGAGCAGCGCTAAGGCTTCTCTGCACATTTTTCAGACTCGTGTTCCCAGCAGATATTTCCGTTTTGTAATATTCCAAGCTACTATTAAAAGACGTGAATACGTTTTTTTTCTTGCCTTTATTTATTTCATTACCCTGACTATTAAACTCAACATCAAGCCCCCCCAGCCAGCTAGCGGTAGCTGTATCAATTACCCCAAGGTCACAAAGTTCCCACGCAATAGCACGCATTTCAACATTACTGGTATTTTCCGGATCAAAATTGGACAAGTCATACTCAAAGCCGGCCAACCTTTCCTCATTAGAAATGGATTTATCCGCCCAATACTGTCCGACTTTTTGCTGAATATCTTTTTCTGCGACGGGATAATCTGTTTCAACCCTGAAAGCTCTATCGGGAGACGCTGTATAGCTTTCCAACCGTAATTTTACAACATCATAATTATCCATCATAAAAAAATCTCCACACTCGACGTCATTGTTCCCGTCTTATCGGAGGTCTTTTGGATAAACTTTAACGAAAACCACCTCTACACAATAGATTCAGAACAGCCCTACACGCTTGCAAATAACATTCCTACAAAAACAGCTAAGCCGATCAATTGATCGGCTTAGCTAACAACACAACACGCACTAACAAATCAAACGGAATACTTTTGCAAATTCGCCATCATCTCTTTTAATGCGTCGGTCGTGTCTTTGGGATGTGATGCGCCATCGAAGTCGCCGATTTTTTCCCAGCTGGCCGCGACGTCTTCCGGGCTGAAACCCGCGCGCGGGTCAAATCCAGCACCTACGCTGCGCTCCCAGCGGGTTTTGCCGATCCAGCCGCCACCTACTTCAAACAGGCCGGAGGTTTCTACACACTGTTCGCTGCCGAGGAATACAACTAATGGGCTGATCAGCTCTGGCTTGAGCATGTCGAATACGGCGGCCGGGATAAGCCCTTCGGTCATGCGAGTACCGCCCGTTGGAGCGATGGCGTTAACCAGAATGTTATTCTTGCGCCCTTCTAACGCCAAGGTTCGGGTCAAGCCATACAGGCCCAGTTTGGCCATGCCGTAGTTGGACTGGCCGAAGTTACCGTAGATGCCGGAGGTTGAGGCGGTAAAGATTACACGCCCATAGTTTTGCTCGCGCATGTGCGGCCAGGCAGCGTGGGTTACTTTATAGGCGCCCTCAACGTGGACGCGATACACCAAGTCCCAATCAGCGTCGTCCATCTTCGCAAAGGTTTTGTCGCGCAGGATGCCTGCGTTATTGACGACTACATCGATACGGCCGAACGCGTCCAGGGCGTTTTGGACGATTTTGTCGCCGTCAGTCACGGAATCGTGGTTGGCGATGGCCGTGCCGCCCGCTTCGCGAATCTCAGCTACCACCCGGTCCGCCGCCGACGCATTCGCGCCTTCGCCATGCGCCGAGCCGCCAAGGTCGTTGACCACTACGCGAGCGCCATGTTTAGCAAATAGCAGGGCATGGGCACGCCCTAAACCGCCGCCCGCGCCCGTGACGATGACAACTTTATCTTCAAAACGCACAGGCTCACTCATGAACAACTCCAGCGGAAGGTAGGCAATGGCATCAGTGTCAATCACCCGACGCCGAGTCACAATCAACACGGTTCGTGCTGAATAGTGACTAATAAGGCCAGCAGATGTGCGCGCGTCTATCTGCCCTAAAGCGTTTATTGCCAGACAAATAACCCCGCACGGTAGGATTTAAGCTCTGTTCAACGCTATTCCTTGTAACTCGGGTCAAGCTTGTCGACCTTGCGTAGCAGCGCTGGCCACGCCAATACACCACCCATGCCTTGTGCGCTTTTAGTGACTCCAGCCATCATCGCTCTTGCACCGGCCAGAATCTGTCCATGAATGGGAATCAGCTCGGCACCGCTGTTCTGCGCCAACACCTGAATGTCACAGGCACGCTGGAACGTAAACATCATCAAGAAGGCGTCAGCGATGCTACCGGCACAGGTCAATAACCCGTGGTTATTGAGCATCAAGAAGTTGTTCTCACCAAGGTCAGCTTGCAAGCGTGTTTTTTCCTCGTGATTGAGTGCAACACCTTCGTAAGGGTGATAAGCCAAGCTGGAGAGGATGAAGATTGATTGCTGGCTGATAGGCAGAATTCCCTGCTTCTGCGCAGACACCGCAACCCCGGAGGCAGTGTGCGTATGAATCACACACGCCACGTCGTGCCGGACCTCGTGGATAGCACTGTGGATGGTGTAACCGGCAGGGTTGATCTCGTAAGGACTGTCCATCAACTTGTTACCGGCCTGATCGATTTTAACCAGACTCGATGCCGTGATCTCGTGAAACATCAGACCGTAAGGGTTGATCAGGAAGTCTTCGGTGCCCGGAACCTTGGCGGAAATGTGGGTGAAGATAAGATCATCCCAACCGTGCATCGCAACCAGCCGATAGCACGCGGCCAGATCAACCCTGGCTTGCCACTCAGTGGCGCTGACTTGATCCTGAACATTTCGGGCGGGCAAAACTTGAGCGACATTCACGGCGTTCACCTCGGCACTTTTATTATGTTGGCGTTATGGATGGTATGCCGAACAGTCTAGTTCAGAGCCAAGGATCCCCGTAGTTGCATTCGCAGCCAGCTTACTGGCCGAGCGAGTCATCTTAAAGCAAAGCGGACAATAACCGAGCAGCGAACACGTTGAGGAAACCAGCCAGGGCGCGCACAAATCAAAAGCCGCGCACACATGGTTGTCCTTGTTGCGTGAACAACCCAATCAAGCGCCGAGCTGAACAATGAAAGTCGCCAGCCATGGCTCAGCATCCGCTTCAGGGTTCACTGTTTCACTCGCGTCGAGGCGCAGCATGGGTTGTATTTCTCGAATCCCCAGCTCGGCAAATAGCTCGCGTACCTGCTCGCCGCCGCCGCAGAACGTATCGCCGTAGCTGGCGTCGCCCAAGGCAATCACGCCGCCTGGCAAACCACGCCAAGCCGCGGGCAAAACGTCGCGAATGTGCGAATACAGTGCAAGAAAGTTGTCCGGTAACTCGCCAAGGCCGGTGGTCGAGGTCACCACCAAAAAGCTTTCAGGCGCATAAGCTTGCAATTCGGCAAACGTAGCGCGAGGGTTGTGCCAGACTTGGTGACCGGCATCGCGAAGGATGCTCTGCGCATGCCGAGCAACCTCTTCAGCTGAGCCATAGACCGACCCAGAAAGGATAACGACTTTCATAAACTGACCCTGTAGCACAGTAAAAAGGACGGCATTATGCCTCAATCAGGCACGATGTTTTAGAATGCGGACCTAGCAACCATGTCGGAAGTTTTCAATGATTAATGCAAAGCTGCTGCAACTGGTAATCAATGCGTCGAACGACGGGATCGTGGTCGCTGAGCAAGAAGGCGATGACAATATTCTTATTTATGTCAATAAAGCCTTTGAAGACCTGACCGGTTATCAGGGAGAAGACATTCTGTATCGCGACTGCCGTTTTTTGCAGGCCGGCGACAGAGATCAGCCTAGCCTGGAATTGATTCGAAAGGCCATCGTCGAGGGTTCGCCCTGCCGAACAGTGCTGCGTAATTACCGCAAAGACGGCAGCTATTTTTGGAACGAGTTATCGATTACGCCCGTATTTAATGCTGCCGATCAACTGACCTACTTCATAGGTATCCAGAAAGACGTGACTGAGCAGGTCGAGGCACAACAAAGGGTTGTCGAGTTAGAAGCCGATCTGGCCTCAGCACGAGCAGAAATTATGTCGCTAAAAAACGACAAGCGGTCCTAACTAACGCCGAAACTAACGGTTTTTAATCCATTAACCGCAGATCCGAGCTTTACCATGCAGCGCGATACCTTGCTGACCCAGGACGAGTTGGACTTCATTCAAAACATGCAGCACAGCCAAAAACTTAACGAGCGCGATCAGTCGCGCAGCCTGCTGGTCAACGGCGGTGCGCAGATTCAAGAATTGCTGACGCGGCTGGCCGCTCACGAGCAAGTGACACTCCAAGCGCAGTTCGACAACCAGCAAATGACATTCCCGCTGCATTTGGTGGAAGATGAATTTCACGCCATGCATCTGCAGTTGGGCGCACCTAGCATTTATGAAGAAAACGGCTCCATGACCCGCCCTTGGCGCTTGAACTTGGACGAACCGTTGCCGCTGAAAACCGATAAAGGTTCGCTTTCTGCAATGTGGGTTCACGAGATATCTTTCAAAGGTGTCTTGGTGGAAAATCGCAAAGCGACCAAACCCCCAAAGTATTTTTCGTTGTGGTTTACTCCAGCTGGGCATGCCCGTATCGCCCTGCGGGGCACATTCGAACGACTCACTGCGCAGGGCTTGGCCGCTTACCGCTTGAGCCAGCGAAACAAGCAAGCCACCGAATTGCTGCGCCAGTACATTCTGCAACAGCATCAATTGGCTCATCCTGCTCCATTTGAGTAGCTACAGCTTTTGCTTAGAGCGGGTAGCCCAGCCGACCGGCTACGAATCCAGATGCCCCTTCAGAAACTGCTGTAACCGTCGTTGCATCACACGCCCATCACTTCCAAGACATGCAATGGGCGAACCCGCAAGGATATCCTGCGCCAGATCAGAAGCTTCGCCTGCCAACAAAACCGGGCAGTCGAGCATCAACGCAAGGCGCTGCAAACGCCGAGGCAGATCGGCAGTCGGGGGGCGATTGGAATACAGCACTAACACCTGCGGCTGAGCTTTTCCGCACACAAGGCTCAACTCCTCCAGCGGTTGACCCAAGGCCAATACGCTAACCGAGGTATCGGTGGTTCCTAACATCAGACCTGCCACCCACAACTCCAGCTCACGGCATTCTCCGGGTAGGGCCGCTACCAATACGGCAGTTTCTCCAGAACTGCGGGACATCTGCAAACGTTGCAGGGTTCGTCCCCGCAGAAAACTATCGAGGAACAGCCATTCACTGGCTTGACCAAACTGATCCTGATGCAACAAGAACTCTTGCCACAGGGGCATGAAAATATCTTGGAACACCACGATCATCGGATATGTCGAAAATATTTGACCGTATAACAGCTCCAGACTTCGCTCATCAAAAGCACGGGTCGCACGGCGCACTTGGGCTTGCCATTCACTCCATTCCTTTAGCGACCCGTCTTCCCGGCCAGCACCGGGCGCACCTCTAACGACGCTGGCTCTGGCGAGAATCTTACCGACTTTACTGACCGATACACCGCGCTCAATCCAGCCAAGAATGCTGCGAACTTCTTCAATATCGGCTTGAGAATACAGACGATGCCCGCTGTCGGTGCGGGTTGGCTGAATAAGTCCATACCGCCGTTCCCATGCACGCAACGTGACCGGATTGATTCCAGTCATGCGTGACACTTCGCGGATAGGAAATAATTCTTCTTGTTTCAGGTCGTCTAGCTGCAGGCCACCATCTATAGCGGGGCCGTTAACAGAATCAGTCATGGCAGGCATCGATTGAATACAGTGGAGCATTGTACTCACAACACCGCCGCCCACAAACTGTCCCGCTGCCACCGCGGAAATAGGCAAGGGTGATATAGCGGGCAATTTTCCGGTTCGTGTGGTGTTCAACTGTGTACTTGGCTCATTGTTGCGTGAATTAACTCTTCTGTTTCCGGCTCGGGCCTGCATGTTGCCACTCAGCCCCTCGCGGTTCCTGTTTATTGCGCTGTCAGCTCGCTTGCCCACGTGCGGGTTGCATAGCGCACTTTGCGTGCCCATCCGCACGTCTGAAACGGCCCCGCGCCACTAGGTGCGACACAAGGAAATGTCTTGCGCCTTGCCTTGCGGGTTGTTCGGTTATGGCCATTGGTATAACTTTGCTGCAGATAATAGTCAGTTGATGGCTTCGTTGGTTTGATCTCGCGGCCGCTATTTTGGCGCCCGGCTCGACCTTTACTGATACGCGAGTTGCCCATGGTTTTCGCCACTCCACCTGTCTTGATCACTGGCGCCAGCCAGCGAGTTGGTCTGCATTGCGCAAAACGTTTGCTGGCGGAGGGGAAGCCCGTCATTTTCAGCTACCGCAGCGAACGCCCTGGCGTTCAGCAGTTGCGTGATTTGGGGGCAGTAGCTATTCATAGCGACTTTTGCTCCGAAGCAAGCATCCTGACCTTTATCGAGGAACTCGCTTCTCACACCGACAGCTTGCGGGCAATTATCCATAATGCCTCACAGTGGCAAGTCGAAACGCCAGGGAAGGAAGCGGCAGTATTTACTCAAATGTTTGGCGTTCACATGTTGGCGCCTTATTTGATTAATCTTCACTGCGCTCACCTGTTGCATCGCTCACCCATAGCCGACATTGTCCACATTAGCGACGACGTCACTCGCAAGGGCAGCAGCAAACATATTGCGTACTGCGCCAGCAAGGCTGGGCTTGAGAGTTTGACGCTATCATTCGCGGCCAAGTTCGCCCCCCGAATCAAAGTCAACAGCATTGCGCCAGCGCTGTTGATGTTTCAACCTGACGACGACGCAGCGTACCGTGCCTGCACCCTGACTAAATCCGCCATGGGCATAGAGCCCGGAGCCGAAGTGATCTATCAGAGCCTGCGCTATTTGCTGGACAACCCTTACGTTACCGGCACAACTTTGACTGTAAACGGCGGTAGGCACCTTAAGTAAGCCGCCCCGTGAGGATCCTTGATGAC
Organism: Pseudomonas sp. 10S5; assembly: GCF_035019745.1. Classification (NCBI taxonomy): domain Bacteria; kingdom Pseudomonadati; phylum Pseudomonadota; class Gammaproteobacteria; order Pseudomonadales; family Pseudomonadaceae; genus Pseudomonas; species Pseudomonas sp. 10S5. Next base: position 123,954 of record NZ_JASJVL010000010.1, on the reverse strand, counting down.
CTTGTCCCTGCCACAGAATTACCGTGAACTCCTTGTTGGTCTGGGCGAAGACCCCGATCGCGAGGGCTTGGTGGACACACCAAAACGCGCTGCTAAAGCGATGCAGTATTTATGTCGAGGCTACACACAGAGCATCGAGGAGATCGTCAATGGCGCACTGTTCGCCTCTGACAACGATGAAATGGTGATCGTCAAAGATATCGAGCTGTACTCGCTGTGCGAGCATCATTTGCTGCCGTTTATCGGCAAGGCCCACGTCGCTTACATCCCCACCGGAAAAGTATTGGGTCTGTCGAAGATCGCACGGATTGTAGACATGTTCGCCCGACGCCTGCAGATCCAGGAAAATCTCACCCGCCAGATAGCCGACACGATTAACGAAGTGACCAACGCCGCTGGTGTGGCCGTGGTCATTGAGGCGCACCACATGTGCATGATGATGCGCGGCGTCGAGAAACAGAACTCGACCATGATGACCTCGGTGATGCTCGGTGCATTTCGTGAATCGAGCACAACCCGGCAGGAATTTTTACAGTTGATCGGACGGAGCAGGTAAGCATGCCAAGACTTGAACCAGGCACTGCTCGAATTCGGGTCAAAGACTTGGGTTTACGCACATTTATTGGCATCAATGAAGACGAAATCCTCAATAAGCAGGATGTGTTAATCAACCTGACCATCCTGTACGCAGCCCAAGATGCGGTGCGTGACAATGACATCGATCACGCACTGAATTACCGCACCATTACTAAAGCCATTATTCAGCACGTGGAAGGTAATCGCTTCGCGCTGCTTGAACGACTGACCCAGGAAGTCCTTGATTTGGTCATGAGCCATCAGGCCGTGCTGTACGCCGAAGTCGAAGTCGACAAACCACACGCGCTGCGTTTCGCCGAATCGGTGTCGATTACCTTGGCTGGGCAGCGCTAGATCTACCGCTCAAAAACTGTGACGGTGTTTTGCCCGTTATCATCCGAACCATTCAATTGCCTGCCAGAGCTCATCATGACTGACCAAGAACGCCTTGAACTTGAAGCCGCTTCCTTTCGCCGACTGGTCGCGCACCTAGACAGTCGTAAAGACGTCCAGAATATCGACTTGATGAATCTTTCCGGCTTCTGTCGCAACTGCCTGTCCAAATGGTACAAAGCCGCTGCCGATGAAAAACACATAGGCGTCAGCCTCGACGAAGCCCGTGAGGTGGTTTACGGCATGCCGTACGTCGAGTGGAAAAGCAAATTCCAGCAAGAAGCCAGCGCCGAACAGAACACTGCATTTGCCAAGGACCAAAAGCATGACTGATTTGAACACCCTGCGTGCCCACCTACGCAGCGGCCAACACCTCTTCGCCGACACCTTGGCGTTCATCGCTAAAGATTATGCCTATCAACCGCAAGCCTTCACCAACGGCAACGTCGAAAATGCCGCCGGACAGAACGAAGGGTCGTGCAAGCTCTTGGGGTTCGCACTGCTTGAAGGATTAAGCGATGAAGAAACGTTGCTTGCGTTCGGCGAACACTACCGCTCGGTACAGGCCACGCCAGAGGGCAGCGACCACGCTAACATTCGATCCATGATCGCTAACGGACTGGCGGGAGTGACCTTTGAAGGCAAACCGTTGAAGCGCAAAGAGTGACGTGCTGACAGGCATAAAAAAACCGGCCCGGGCCGGTTTTTTTGCGCACCAGTTCGTTTAGAACGCAGCGTTCTTCAGGCCGTCAAGGTAACGCTCGACGTCTAATGCCGCCATGCAACCTGCACCGGCAGAGGTAATAGCCTGACGATAAACGTGGTCGGCCACGTCACCCGCAGCAAACACACCATCGATGTTGGTCGCGGTGGCATTACCTTCACGCCCACCTTGAACCACCATGTACCCGTCTTTCAACGTCAGTTGACCTTCGAACAACGAGGTATTGGGCGTGTGACCGATGGCGATAAATACGCCGTCCACTTTCAGCTCATCACGGGTACCGTCGTTGTTACGCAACGCAGCACCGGTCACGCCCATCTTGTCGCCAAGGACTTCTTCCAGTGTCGAATTGAGCTTGAGCACGATCTTGCCTTCGGCAACACGCACAAACAGCTTGTCGATCAGAATTTTTTCGGCGCGGAAGGTTTCGCGGCGATGCACCAGCGTTACTTTGCTAGCGATGTTGGCCAAGTACAGCGCTTCTTCAACGGCCGTGTTACCGCCACCGATCACTGCCACCTCACGGTTGCGATAGAAGAAACCATCGCAGGTCGCGCAGGCAGAAACGCCCTTGCCCATGAACGCTTCTTCCGACGGTAAGCCCAGATAACGCGCGCTGGCGCCGGTCGCGATAATCAGCGCGTCGCAGGTGTAAGTCGCGTTGTCGCCCTTGAGGCTAAATGGCTTGCCGGCCAAATCCACCGCATTGATATGGTCGAACACCACTTCGGTCTCGAAGCGCTCAGCGTGTTCTTTCATCCGTTCCATCAATACCGGGCCGGTCAGGCCATGGGGATCACCAGGCCAGTTATCGACTTCAGTGGTGGTGGTCAATTGACCACCTGCTTGCATACCGGTGATCAGCAACGGCTTGAGGTTGGCACGGGCGGCGTAAACCGCAGCGCTGTAACCGGCAGGGCCGGAGCCTAGGATAATTACCCGCGAATGACGTACTTCAGACATGACACGCTCCTATTGACCGGCCGATATGACGAGTGGTCGGATCGCCGGCGTACCGGCTGGAATAAAAAGGACCGCGCAAGCACTTGGGGAAGGCTATAAACACGGCGGTCCTGAAATCGGAGGCTGCGGCCAGGCCGCTGCCAAATACTGCCAAGTCGATTAATTATCGAGAAGACTATCGAGTAGGCGAAGATTAAGGAAATATGGTTTCACAATCCACCTCATAGATCACATCTATGTCGACATAGCTGTATCTGTGGCTAACCAGCGACTTTACATTGCCGTGATCGTTACTGCGAATGTCACGACTTCCGCTCGCCCACCAAAGCCGGTAAGGTCTGCCCGACTCCACTAATCGGACGCTGCCATGCCTGCCCCTGCTCTATCTGGCCCGCAATACCTGCACGAAGGCCTGAAATTGGTCCTCAGCCCAAGTTTGCGTCTGTTTGTCCTGCTGCCATTGACCATCAATCTGCTGTTGTTCGGCGGACTGATCTACCTCGCCATGCATCAGTTCGGTATGTGGGTCGACACCTTCATGCCAGAACTGCCCACGTGGTTGAGCTTTCTGAACTACATCGTCTGGCCATTGTTCGTCATTCTGGTGATATTGATGGTGTTCTTCACCTTCACCCTGATTGCGAACGTAATTGCCGCGCCCTTTAATGGTTTTCTGGCCGAGAAGGTGGAAGTGGTCCTAAGGGGGAACGATGACTTCCCGACCTTTAGCTGGGGCGAATTGATCGCCATGGTGCCACGCACCTTCAGCCGTGAAATGCGCAAATTGGGCTATTTTCTGCCCCGCGCCATTGGGTTGCTGATCCTCTCTTTCATCCCCGTGGTCAACGTCATCGCCGCCCCGTTGTGGCTGCTTTTTGGCGTGTGGATGATGGCGATTCAGTACATCGACTATCCGGCGGATAACCACAAACTCGGCTGGAACGAAATGCTCGTCTGGCTGCGGCAGAAGCGTTGGCAGAGTATGGGTTTTGGCGGAATCGTTTATCTGGCGCTGCTGATTCCGGTCGTGAATGTGCTGATGATGCCAGCGGCAGTGGCTGGGGCTACGTTATTTTGGGTACGTGAAAGTGGGCACCTGGCGGTGGAAAAACAGGCGATTGGCCGAAAAAACTGAACACGATATTTATATATGCGCTCGCAACAGGCGGGTTCCGCTCTAATGGCCTTTCCACAAACAAGTCCATTCACAACACTGAGATGAGCATGATGCTCAACTAGCATGGACGCTAGATTAAGGAAGATCAGTATGAGCAAGACAATTAACCCTGCAGCCGGTCATCAAGAAGACTGGAACAACATCGCAAACACCGTGCGCCCGCTTCTGAGCGATGCGCTGTCGGGCCTCAACCCCGATGAAGTCTTTATCAACGGCGTGAACAACCTGACTGAACGTTTGGTCATCAGCTCGACTTCCATTACTAATGCAGCTGTGCAGTGCATTCTAGACAAAGAAGAACCTGCTTATTCGTTCGTCAATGCAGGTCTGTTTTCTGTTGCATACTCCTTCGCCGACGAGCACCGAATGGAGGGGCCAGACGCTAGTGCCTTGAGCGAAATCATTTCTAACCTGGTTCGTACCTTGGGTTAATGATACCTGCTTGGTGATCCCTTACCGGATCACCATCTTCTGAGCATGAAACCTCCTGGGTCGTCAGGAATAAACCCGCTGAACAACTTTCTGCCACAGCCTTCCCCACAGCCTGCATTCGCTCAATTACTTGTCAGGTAATCGCGGCGGCGTTTTAGGCCTAATAAATCGAGGCCTCATTTATCGAAGCACGGCAAGTGGTTGCCGCTCCTGCCAAACCACGAACTTTTGCCTTGTATGTCGGTAGTCTTAAACATCAAGCAACCACTCTTATCCCCCGCAAACATTACTCTCCATATTTTGTGACATTTCCATATTAGGAGTTGGCATTTACATTGCTTTATTCGTATGGCCAACGCAAAGGAGGGATATGGCCATGTCAAATGTAACGAATTCAACCACCCTGATAATCAGCAATGAAATGCTTCGGCCGTCAGCCGATAAAAAAGCCGAGCATTCACAGCGATCAACATCGTTTGCAGAAACACTAAGTAACGCCACGAACAAAATGGCTGAAATACCTTATGTCCGCAGCGCGAGGGCTACTGAACTTAGTGCTTGGATTATGGATGATGCTACTAATGACCCCGAAAGGGCAAAGGTCTGGGCGCAACTTCTGGCGTACACTTCACTCGACCAACCTTTAATTAGTTCGGCAAACGAACCTTTTATGCGACTCAGCGCGACCGGTGAAGTCTATACGAAAAAAATGCAGGACTACTATAATCAGATACGGCAGGAGAATCAGGGCGGGCTTTCAAAACTGTATGAGTCCGAGATAGCCAAAGGTGCACCTGCTGTAGATATACTGAAAAAAATATATGCTTACAACGACGCGTTGCCAGATCAGTTCAAACGAATTTCAGACTGGTAACAATCCAATGCCTGTCCCAGGATAGCTTCCTGAGTCAGGCATTTATTCAGGTCACCACGACACGGTCACTGCGGATCCCAAACCGCCAACCGGCACAGGGGAACTGTTCCTATTGTTTAAAAACCCACATTTTTAGTGTCGCAGACGTCAATGGCTGGATCGTACCGACCCTTGGCACAATTGGACCGCAAGCCCACGGAAAAAACCAGAATAACCCACGACTAATCGCTTTATGTTGAGGAACCAACTCGGATGGGGCGGCGGGTGCCCCGGGGACCGACCACAGGCTCTCAGAAAAGCCTAAAGGGGCTAAACGGGTCCATTTTATCGATATGTCAAATCAAAAAATCCGCCGCGCACATTTTTTTCATCACAGGGCTTTCGGTCTGAGAAATTTAAGTAAAATACTTACACACATTTCAGAAAAGAAATGCAAACCCGCTTTGGGGGAATTTCTTATGAATACATATACGAATATCAATGCAGGGCCGAGTCCTATTTTGATTACTAGCTAATCACAACGGAAGCGCATTGTGTCTTCATGTACGATTCGAATGAAATATTTTCCGGTCAAAGCGCAAGATTGACGACAACACCGCCGTATTCACTGACTAGCCGACCTAACACCTTCTTAGAAAACTGAGCAACGCGGACAATCCAAGCCTTCAGTCCGTCCATATCACTGATACATTTTTATTCACTCCTTTGGGAAGGGACAGTGACGACGTGGCTTTCGGATGACGCATGCTCATTTTCCAGTACATCGACTATCCGGCGGATAACCACAAACTCAGCTGGAACGAAATGCTTGCCTGGCTGTGACAGAAGCGTTGGCAGAGTTAGGCTTTGGCGAAGTTGTGTATCTGGTGCTACTGATTCAGTTTGTGAACCTGCTGCAGATGCCAAGGCGGGAATCTAATGGTAGATAAGCAGATGGCCCGTAACGGTCGTTGATCGGCGCTCAAACGAACCGAGAATAATCATCTGGTACAAAATGTAGAAGCTCGTTCATTTCGAAGCAGCGAACGAGCATTCAAGGCGCGGTTTCCAACGAAGGCACCGATTTACCGAAAGGCGGCAAGCGGTTGCCACTTTTATACTGGTTGTAACGAAATTCTGAACTCGTGCAACTCAAAAAATGCGCAAACACCCCTTTATTAAGTCCCGCGCATACTCATATTCTGTGGCATATCCATATCCAAATCTGGCATTAGGATTGCTATATCCATTTGCCACGCAAAGGAGGGATATGGCCATGTCAAATGTAACGAATTCAACCACCCTGATAATCAGCAATGAAATGCTTCGGCCATCAGCCGATAAAAAAGCTGAAAACTCACAGCGCTCTATATCGTTTGCCGAAACACTAAGTAACGCCACGAACAAAATGGCTGAAATACCTTATGTACGAAGCGCAAGGGCTACTGAAGTTCGCGATTGGATAATGAGCGATGCGAATAACGATTCGGAACGGGCGGGAATGTGGGCGCAACTTTATGGATGCGACTCGCTTGACGGGCCTTTAATAGACGTTTCCGACGAGCCAATTATAAGACTTAGCGCGACGGGTGAAGTCTATACGAAAAAAATGCAAACCTATTATGAACAAGTTCGTCAGAACAAGCAGCCCGGACTCGCAGAGCTCTACAGGTCTGAAATAGCAAAAAATACACCGGCTATAGAAGTCTTAAAAAAGGTATTCGCCTACTACGACGCATTACCGAATGAGTTCAAACGAATGGCCGACTTGTAAACCAATGCCGTCTCGGGATCCTTCCCTAGACGGCAACACGATTAGATCACCACTTTACCGTCACCGCCCCCCTGGGCACCAACCGGAACGGGCGAACTATTCCTACCGTTTACAACCGTTCTAAAAAAGAATGGTTGCGATTGATTATTCCCAGCAAACATACTTGTCGAGCCTGACCGTTGACGCGATACATCGTGACATCTGTTTACGGTCCTTGGCATAGTTGAACTATGTAGTGTTTGAAATATCGCCTAGCTAACCAACCGCACTATTCTTCAACTAAATACACCGCCAGCATTACCGTCACAAATCCATCACCCAACCGCCACGTCAGCGACATGACACCCGTCGACACTAACGGCATGAATCCACAATTGCATGTCACCCTGATCACTGAAACCTTCCCGCCTGAAATCAATGGTGTGGCCAATACGCTTGGCCGGCTGTGTGACGGCTTGCGTCTACGCGGCCATCGCGTTGAACTGGTCCGGCCGCGCCAAGTGGACGACCAAAGCCAAACTGCGGATGCAAATCTGTTGTTATGCCGGGGATGGCCCATCCCTGGGTACCCAGGTTTGCAATGGGGGCAATCGTCGATGCACAAACTGCTACGACGCTGGACCCGGCAACGACCCGATGTCCTCTATATCGCCACCGAGGGACCGCTAGGGTTATCGGCATTGCGTGCAGCGCGGCGTTTGGGGATAACGGTCATAAGTGGCTTCCACACCAATTTCCAGCAGTACACCGTCGATTATGGTCTCGGCGTTTTCTCGCGGCTGCTTACGCATTATCTGCGCTGGTTTCATAACCGCTCACAGATGACGGTTGTGCCAAGTGCCAGTCAAAAACTGGAATTGGGGCGACGGGGTTTCGAGCGTATTGAGTTGTTGTCTCGAGGCGTTGACAGCCAGTTGTTCCATCCGGCAAAGCGCTGCATGGAGTTAAGACAAAGTTGGGGATTGCGCGTCGACGATATTGCCGTATTACATGTCGGTAGGCTCGCGCCGGAGAAAAACCTGGGCCTGTTGAAAACCAGCTTTGATGCCTTGCAAGCGACCTATCCGAAGCTGCGATTGAAGATGGTAGTGGTCGGTGACGGCCCGAAACGCGCGGTGCTGGAACAACAAATGCCAGACGCTATTTTTTGCGGTACACAGCGCGGTGAAATGCTGGCGGCGCACTATGCGTCAGCCGATTTGTTTGTGTTCCCGAGTTTGACTGAAACGTTCGGTAATGTCGTGCTAGAGGCATTGGCTTCAGGATTGGGCGTGATTGCGTATGACGAGGCCGCCGCCGCGCAGCACATTCTTCACGGCCATAATGGCGCGCTGGCGATGCCGGGGGACGAGCAAGGCTTTATTGACGCGGCACGCTGGGTACTAAAAGACAGCGAAACCCTGCGTAGCGTCCGTCTGAATGCTCGTAAACACGCCATCCATCAGGGCTGGGAAGCGATTATCGACGCGTTTGAACAGCAACTGCGCAGCACGTCTAAACAGGGCAAGGCGGTTCCGATGGGGCAGATTCAGGTGTAGTAGTTACATTCGCTGAAATTAACTTGTTGGCGAGGCCATCGGCGTTGTGTCCATCAACCCTCACGCCTGGCCAACAAGTTTGTTATCAATAGATATTTGGTCAGACCAACGTGGTTAACGCTTCCCGGCTAAACGCTAGGATGTCTTGCTCACGGCCTTCACGTACTTTCTGTGCCCAGTCCGGGTCGACCAGTAAAGCGCGGCCGACGGCTACTAGATCGAACTCATCGTCGTTCAGGCGTTTCAGCAAGTTATCCAGGCTGGCCGGTTGCGCGACCTTGTCGGTCTTGACCATGAACTGCAAAAACTCGCCATCCAGACCGACGCTGCCTACGGTGATGGTTGGCTTACCGGTGAGCTTGCGCGTCCAGCCTGCAAGATTGAGGTCTGAACCATCGAACTCCGGCTCCCAGAAGCGACGTGTCGAGCAATGGAAAATATCCACGCCTGCGGCAGACAACGGCTTGAGAAATTCGCCCAAAGCTTCCGGCGTCAGAACTAGACGGGCGGCGTAATCCTGCTGCTTCCATTGCGAGAATCGGAAGATGATCGGGAAGTCAGGACCGACCGCAGCTCTCACTGCCTCGATCAACTCAATAGCAAACCGCGACCGGCCCGCCAAGTCGCCTCCATATTCATCGGTGCGTTGGTTGGTGCCTTCCCAAAAAAACTGATCAACGATGTAACCGTGGGCGCCGTGAATTTCAACGCCATCCATGCCGATGGTTTTCGCGTCCCGGGCAGCCTGAGCGAATGCTCCAATTACCTCCTGAATATCCTGCTTGGACATACCGCGAACCAAGACTTTATCGTCTTTGAGTTTTTCCATCGGGCCGTAAGCCGGTACATCACCGTCAGGCTCAGTCCCAAGGTGACGCACAGCCCCTACGTGCCATAACTGGGGCACTATTTTTCCGCCTTCAGCATGCACGGCATCAACGACTTTTTTCCAGCCTGCCAACGGCGCGTCACCAAAAAACTGGGGAACATTCGGGTAACCGTTAGAAGCCTTGTGATTGACCGTAGTCCCCTCGGTGATGATCAACCCCACCCCCGCGGCAGCCCGCCTACGGTAATACTCAATGACCTTCGAATTTGGCACCCCGCCCGGTGAAAACGAACGGGTCATCGGCGCCATAACTACCCGAGACGGCAACTGCAAGGTGCCCAGGCTGAAGGGTCTGAACAAAGCTTTAACTGGCATGTAAGGTTCCTCGGGAATCGATCAACAGCAGATGGTCTGGCGTCAGAAGACGTTCAAGCTGAGCCAGAAAAATACTCAGGGATGCAGCGCTGTTTCTTACTTTCATGCGCATCAACGCACCTTCCCAGGCGTTGGCGACAAATTCGGCAAGCGCCGCGCAGTCAGTGTTTTCCGGTAACTCGCCGGCATCCCGTGCGACTTTCAGGCTCTGGGCAAGAATGGCTACCGAGCGCTGTAAGATGCTTTCGACCTGGCTGGCAATTGGCACACATTCCCCCGCCATTTCGAAACTGAGACTGCCGATAAAACAATGGTGTTCAGGCTTTTCCTGACGGGAAAAATGCACAATCACATCCCGGTAGTAACCCAGAATCCGTTCACGCGGGCTCTGTGCAGGGTCATTCAGAACAGCTTCATAACGCAGCAGCCTTGGCCCGTACAAGTACTCAAGCGCTTGCACGGCGAAGTCTTCTTTGCTGGCGAAGTAGTGATAAAACGAGCCCTTGGGAATGCCCGCGGCCTGAACAATATCTAGCACGCCGGTTCCGTGATAGCCCCGCCGGGTCATCAGGTGAGCACCTTTGGCGAGAATCAGATCACGCTTGTCGAGTCGAAAGGATGTATTCATGGCGCCGAGCATATGACCGGTCGTCTAGACCTCGCCAGCACTATTGATGGGAGTGATTTCAAATAAAAAGTCAGGCGAGTAAAAGCTAATTTACTGGGGAGGGATGAAACGAACTGCCGGGTCGAAAACGCAACGACCCAGCGCAAACAACAGTTAAATTACTTCAACGCTTTTTCGATGGCGTGGATCACCGTGGGATCATCCGGCGGTGTGCGAGGAGAAAACCGGGCGAGCACACGACCGTCCTTTCCCACCAGAAATTTCTCGAAATTCCAAGTAATGTCACCCGGAAATTCAGCGCCTTCGCCTGCCAGCAAACGGTAAAGCGAGTGACGGTGATCGCCGTTCACTTCCAGCTTGCTGCCCAGAGGGAAGGTGACATTGTAGTTGACGTCACAGAATGTCTGAATCTCTTCTTCGGAGCCCGGTTCCTGACCCGCAAACTGGTTGCAGGGTAGGCCAAGGACGCTGAAGCCTTGACCCTGATACTCCTGATAGAGTTTTTCAAGGGCGGCATATTGCGGGGTCAAGCCACACTTCGACGCAACGTTGACCACCAACACTACTTTGCCCTTGAGAGGCTTGAGAGGCAGATCCTGGCCATCCAGAGCTTTTAAATTAGTGTCGTGAAAAGCACTCATGACGAACTCCAAATAACTAGCGGACGAAAAAGGCGCCCGCATCAGGCGGTGAAAACGAGCCTGTCGTTTTCACGCTTCCTGTCGGGGCGCCTAGCCGGCTAACTGAGCTTAGCAGCACAAATCAGTGGTGATGGCCGCCTTCACCATGCACGTGACCGTGAGCAACTTCTTCCTGACTGGCATCGCGAATTTCAATGATTTTGACGTCGAAATTCAGACGCTGACCGGCCAACGGATGGTTGCCGTCAACAGTAACGTCGTCGCCGTCCAGATCACGAACTGTCACAATCTGCATGCTGCCATCGGGGCCGGATGCGTGAAATTGCATACCCACTTCAAGTTCGTCGACGCCTTCGAACATGCTGCGGCTCAAGGTGCTGACCAGTTCAGCCTGGTACTCGCCGTAAGCATCTTCAGGTTCGATGGACACTTTGAGTGCATCGCCGACGTTTTTGCCATCCAGTGCTTTTTCCAAACCTGGAATGATATTACCTGCACCCTGCAAGTAGACCAGCGGCGCGCCGCCAGCAGAACTGTCAATGACCTCACCAGCGTCGTTGGTCAGGGTATAGTCGATGGAGACGGCCTTGTTCGCGGCGATCGGCATGGGGCGAGACCTTTGCTTGAGAATTGAATAACGCACAAGTTTAACCAAGCGCTCGCCCGAAAGCGAACGCAACTCTGACGGACGGCCCATTGCACAGCAGCACACTCATTGATTTTCGCCAAGACGCTGATGGCCATTGGATAGCCCTCCTTTCTTGTGGGCATACCCAGCATCTACGCCATCAACCACCCTGGCAATCAAGGGCCTGGGTGCTTGATCCGTTGAAGCGCCAACAACAAATAGGTAAAAGCTTTACCTGCGGCTGGTGCGCGCAGGGTCCGGATAACGATAACCTTACGCCCTACTGAATCGCGGCGAATCTAAGCTCGCGGCAAGCCGCACTGAACGCACACGACGTAAACCGATATTTTTGCCTGGCTGCTTAGTACAGCCCTTGTACTGCTCAATCGAGATGTCCGCATGCAAACTTTTTTTATCGCACCCACTGACTTTGGTGTGGGCTTGACGTCCATCAGCCTTGGCCTAGTGCGCACCCTCGAACGCGCGGGCCTTAAAGTTGGATTCTTCAAGCCTATCGCTCAACCCCATCCAGGTGATTTGGGCCCTGAACGCTCCTCCGAGCTTATTGCCCGTACACATGGTCTGAAGCCACCAAAACCGCTGGGATTGGCGCACGTCGAGCGCATGCTGGGCGATGGTCAGTTGGATGAGTTACTGGAAGAAATCATAAATTTGTATCAACAAGCCGCCGTTGGCAAAGACGTGCTGATCGTTGAAGGCATGGTCCCTACCCGCCATGCCAGCTATGCGGCGAGGGTCAATTTGCATCTAGCGAAAAGCCTGGATGCCGATGTAATCCTCGTCTCGGCGCCAGAAAATGAGGTGTTGACCGAACTCTCTGACCGGGTCGAATTGCAGGCGCAGCTGTTTGGTGGTCCTAAAGACCCGAAAGTCCTTGGCGTCATTTTGAACAAAGTGCGCACCGACGAGAGCATGGAAGCCTTCGCCGCCCGACTTAAAGAGCATTCGCCGTTATTGCGCAGCGGTGAGTTCCGCTTGTTGGGCTGCATACCCTTTCAAGCCGATCTGAACGCTCCACGCACCCGCGACGTTGCCGATCTGCTCGGCGCGCAGGTTTTAAATGCAGGCGACTACGAACAACGGCGCATGTCAAAAGTCATCATTTGTGCCCGTACCGTGCTTAACACAGTGGCGTTGCTCAAACCCGGAGTGCTAGTGGTCACCCCCGGCGACCGCGATGACATTATTCTCGCTGTCAGCCTTGCGGCCATAAATGGCGTGCCGTTGGCGGGGTTGTTGCTAACCAGCGGCACCGTGCCGGACCCTAGGATAATGGAGCTATGCCGTGGTGCGCTTCAGGCAGGTTTGCCCGTTCTATCGGTAAGCACCGGCTCGTACGACACCGCAAACCAGTTGAATCAACTGAATAAAGAAATCCCTATTGATGACCGCGAACGCGCCGAAATCATTACTGATTTTGTCGCCGAACATCTGGACGCGACATGGCTCCATCAGCGATGTGGTACACCACGGGAGATGCGACTGTCGCCAGCAGTATTCCGCTATCAACTGATCCAGCGTGCTCAGAACGCTAACAAACGCATCGTGTTGCCAGAAGGCAGTGAACCGCTGACCATTCAAGCCGCAGCTATTTGTCAGGCGCGCGGAATCGCCCGCTGCGTGTTGCTGGCCAAACCTGAAGAAGTCTACGCCGTGGCGCAGGCGCAGGGCATTGAGCTGCCGCCAGGGCTTGAAATTCTTGACCCCGACCTGATTCGCGAGCGCTACATCGCGCCAATGGTAGAGCTGCGCAAACATAAAAACCTGAATGCGCCAATGGCCGAACAGCAGCTTGAAGACACCGTGGTGATCGGCACCATGATGCTCGCGCTGGATGAAGTTGACGGGCTGGTCTCCGGAGTTAGTCACTCCACGGCGAATACCATCCGCCCGGCATTACAATTGATTAAGACTGCACCGGGCTGCACGTTAGTGTCCTCAGTATTTTTCATGTTGTTTCCAGAGCAAGTGCTGGTCTATGGCGACTGCATCATGAACCCGCACCCGAGCGCTACCGAGCTGGCTGAAATTGCCCTGCAAAGCGCCGACTCAGCGGTGGCATTCGGGATTGCGCCGAGGGTCGCGATGATCAGCTACTCCAGTGGTGAATCGGCCAGCGGCGAGGAAGTTGAAAAAGTCCGTGAAGCGACTCAGTTGGCCCATCGGGCACAAAGCGACCTGCAAATCGATGGCCCGTTGCAGTACGATGCTGCCGCCAACGAAGATGTAGCCCGTCAATTGGCGCCGAACAGCCCAGTCGCGGGTCGTGCCACCGTGTTCGTGTTCCCGGATCTCAATACCGGCAACACCACGTACAAAGCGGTGCAACGTAGCGCCGATTGCGTCAGTCTCGGCCCGATGTTGCAGGGGCTGCGCAAACCAGTGAATGATCTGCCGCGAGGCGCTCAAGTTGACGACATCGTCTACACCATCGCTCTCACAGCGATTCAAGCAGCCTACTTGTCCTAACGCTCCTATTACCCACTAACCAGTGCCGCCGGACCACCCGACGGCATCCGATTTTTTCGCGGAGGCCTCGGCCCATATGCTGTATTTTTTACCCGCTCCACTGCGCGGCATCATTGCCTCGCTGCTATTGGCACTAAACACCATTGTTTGCTGCACGCCGTTATTCATCGTCGCCATCGTAAAGCTATGCTTGCCCATACCGGCTGCACAGCGCTTCACCAACTGGCTGATGAGCCATATTCACGAAGCCTGGATCAGCAACAACAAAGCTTGGATGAACTTGCTGCGTAACACGCGCTGGCACCTGAGCGGACTTGAAGGGCTGGACTATCAGCATTCGTACTTGATCACCAGCAACCACCAAAGCTGGGTCGACATCATGGTGTTGCAATATGTGCTTAACCGACGCATCCGCCCGCTGAAGTTTTTTCTCAAGCAGGAATTGATTTGGGTACCGGTAATTGGCCTGGCGTGGTGGGCACTGGGCTTCCCGTTCATGAAGCGCTACTCCAAGGCGTACTTGGCAAAGCATCCGGAGAAAAAAGGCAAAGACCTGGAAACCACTCGCCGCACTTGCGACAAGTTTCGCCATAACCCGGTGGGCATTTTCAACTTCGTCGAAGGCACTCGTTTTAACGAGAGTAAGCATGCGCAGCAGAAGTCACCGTTTCGCTACTTGCTAAAGCCCAAAGCGGGCGGTATCGCCTTTGTGCTAGACGCAATGGGTGAGCAGTTGGAGTCCATCGTCAACGTAACGATTCATTACCCCGGCGGACAACCTGGCTATTGGGATCTTCTGAGCGGCAACGTCGAAGCCATTGTGGCGCATTTTGAAGAAATCAAAATTCCCTCGCAGTTCATCGGCAAAAATTACGACCAGGATGACCAGTACCGCCAGGAGTTCCAGCAGTGGATTAATAAGCTGTGGGAAGAGAAGGACTTATTGCTGGAGGCGATGCATCGAGAATACCCAGCGAGGAAATAAACGGCAGGATTCAGCAGCAACACGACCTGTGTAGGCGTTGGCGAAAGCTGCGATAAAGTTCGAGCGACCTTCGCCAACAATTCGTGTCCTATAAGGTCTAACCCCTACTGCTGATACTGTTGTCCAGGAATCGGCTTCAGATTGACCTCAACCCGGCGGTTCTGCGCCCGACCGTTAACGTCAGCATTGCTGGCAATCGGTTGATCCGGCCCCATACCGCCTACTGCCAAGTGAGAAGGATCAATGCCTTGCGACGTCAAGTAAGTACTGACGCTCTGCGCGCGCTGCAATGACAAGTCCATATTGTGCTGACGGCTGCCGGTGCTATCGGTAAAGCCAACAATCTCAATCATGTTTTGGTTGTACTGCTTTAACGAGCCCGCCAGGTTATTCAGCGGCGCATAGAAGCTTGCAGCAATGGCTGAAGAGTCCGTGGCGAACGTAATATTACCCGGCATGATCAGCTTGATTTGATCACCTTGCCGCTGCACCTCGACTCCGGTATTGGCCATGCTCTTACGCAACGCAGCTTCTTGCTTATCCGCGTAGTAACCGTAACCGGCTGCACCGGCGCCTACTACGGCAGCGCCAATCAAAGCGCCTTTGCCACGGTTGCCGTGATTCAGCGCGGCGCCAGCAACGGCACCCGCTAACGCGCCCAAACCTCCGTATTTAGCAGTGTTGCTCACGCCGCTCGAATCGCTGTTTTGAGGCTGATTGCTATACGGGTTCGGCGACGCGCAACCGGCCATTAAGGCAACCGCAGTAGCGAAAATCACCGATCGATACGAGGTAAACATTTTTGGTACTCCTGTTTATCACTAAGCAGCTTAGCGGCCAAAACCAACATCAGGCATCAACCGCGCTGCAATTTGAACACCACTTCAAGAAAAAATTCCTTGAGAGGGATGAGAGGTTGCACACCAAAAACGAATATTTTTCTCACTTCTCCCCGTTATCCCCTGCAAATGCTTATATGGTGGTAGTGTTGTTTAAGATCGAGATGCCGCAATGCAGAGGGCTAGAAGAGAAGGGGTTTTACGAATTCGTCGACGATTTTGACGTTCGTATAAAGCTTTCCGACTGGCAATGATAGTGGCACAATGAAATCATTCGCCTGAGACTTCTGACCACTCTCGCTGATTTAGGACTCCATGATTGAAGCATTTATAACAATACAGCCGTCGTGACACAGTAAGTTCCGATGCAGGGACGCATTGCAGTAGAGAGAACTACATGCTCAGGAAAATTTTGACCGCTGACCTTAATGTAGGCATGTACATCCATCAATTTTGTGGCGCGTGGATTAATCATCCCTCTTGGAAAGGTAGTTTTGAAGTCAAAGATTCGCAGGATATAGTGCGGATACAGCTTTTAACTATCAAAGAAGTATGGATCGATCTCAGCAGAGGCAACTCGTTAGTAGACGCTGTTCCCGTCGGCATCGACTCTTCAGCTGGCCCAAGCCCCATCAGTCTGGATGAGGAATTGACCGAGGCAATAAAAATTTGCGCACGGGCCAAAGCAGCCGTGATCGCGATGTTCAATGACGCGCGTCTAGGCCGGGCAATCAGCCCGAAACAAAGCTCGCTACTGGTAGACGAAATTACCGATTCGATTCTCCGGCATCCGCACGCGTTGCTTAGCCTGTCGCGTCTAAAGACTTCCGATGACTACACCTATATGCATTCCGTAGCCGTTTGCATACTAATGATCGCTCTGGCCCGTCAGTTAAAGATGGCCCCGGACCAGGTCAAGGAAGCCGGGATAGCAGGGCTCATGCACGATGTCGGCAAAATGATGATCTCAAGCACCATCCTCGATAAGGCCGGGAAGCTGACCTCAGAAGAATTCAAACGCATGAAAGATCATCCCCAAGAAGGGCTGAATATTCTGGTGAAAACTGCAAGCTTCAGCGCCGATGTGCTGGACGTATGCCTGCATCATCACGAAAAAATCGACGGCACAGGCTACCCACACGGTCTTGCTGGCGACCAGATCAGCCTGTTTGCGAAAATGGGCGCGGTGTGTGATGTGTATGACGCCGTGACTTCTGAACGCCCCTATAAAAAGGGTTGGGGGCCAGCACACTCCATTCGTGAAATGGCCTCGTGGAAAGGGCACTTCGACGAAACCGTTTTCCGGAACTTCGTTAAAACCGTAGGCATTTACCCCATTGGCGCACTGGTGAGCCTGAAGAGTGGTCGTTTGGGGGTAGTCGTTGAACAGAATGGTGTTTCGCTATTAAAACCCAAAGTTAAGGTGTTCATGTTAATACACAACAAAACACCCATCTCACTTGAAATTATCGATTTGGCCCACATCGACCAGCGCGATAAAATAGTTCAGATCGAGTCTGCAGAAGATCTGGGTATAAGCAACACAGAAACATTGTGGTCAGGTATCTCACTAGTAAACAATAACAATTCAAATGAATAGTCTTCTCTAATAAAACCAGTCTAATGAATACAAATATTGCGAACCACCGAGAGCACCTCCTACCCTGCGGTCAATTTCAAGCAAGCTAAATGGCGTGACCAATAGAATTAGCACGCCAAGATTTTGCTTGAGTAATGTGCCGTGCCCGGAGAGCGCGGCACCTGAGAGTGCTTACAGTGTCGAGAGAAAAGTACTGTTAGTTTTTTTCCACTCGATAATGTCCAGGCGGATACGTTTCTTGTCGAGCTTGCCAACGCTGGTCTTGGGAATTTCAGTAACCAGAGCAATCTCACTGGGGATCGCCCACTTGTTGATGTGCCCCAACTCGACGAAAGGTTTCAAGTGATCCTTCAACTGCTTGGCGCAAATACTATGTCCATCGCGGATGACCAACAATGCAAACGGCCGCTCGCCCCATTGCGGATCAGCAATTCCCACTACCGCAACTTCACGTATCGCCGGGTGACGGCTGACCAGGTCTTCGAGCGCCAATGACGACACCCATTCCCCACCGGTCTTGATCACGTCTTTGATCCGGTCACGGATATCGATCACCCCCATGCTGTCCAGCGTAGCAACGTCGCCGGTGTGTAGCCAGCCCCCGGCCCACAGCTCTGCACCTTTTTCCGGCTCACGGTAATAGCCCTCAGTCAGCCACGGCGCACGCAGGACCAACTCACCTTGGGACTCGCCATCAGCAGGCAGGAAATTACCCTCTTCGTCGATGATTGCCGCGTCGACCAACACCCCCGGCACGCCAGCCTTTATTCGGTACATGGTGCGCTCGTCGTCGCTGCCCGCGAGCATTTCTTCGTTCAAATGCGCCACGGACACCATTGGGCAAGTTTCAGACATACCGTAAGCGGCTGTCAGTTGAATCCCTTTGGCTTTGGCCGCGTCATACAGGGTGCGATTGAGCGCACTGCCGCCAATGATAATTTTCCAGCCGGAGAAGTCGACGTCCTGAGCTGACTTGGCATTGAGAACCATTTGCAGAATGGTTGGCACACAATGGGAAAAGGTCACCTTTTCCTTACGCCACAAGGCCACCAGCAACTCAGGATCGTACCGACCCGGATAAACCTGCTTGAGCCCGAGCATGGTCGCGGCATACGGCACGCCCCACGCATGCACGTGGAACATCGGGGTGATGGGCATGTAGACGTCGTTGGTGCCGAGCAAACGCACGCTGTCGATGCAGCCCATGATCGTCGCCACCCCCATGCTGTGCAGGACCAACTGCCGGTGCGAGAAATACACGCCCTTGGGGTTACCGGTCGTGCCCGTGGTGTAGAACAAGGTCGCGACGGAGTTTTCGTCAAAATCCTCGAATTCATACTGGGTACTGGCCGCCGCCAGTAACTCTTCATATTCACCGACCAGATTGGGCAAGCCAGCAGTTTTTTCGGGTGCATCGGTCAGCAGCAGGGTTTTTTCGACGGTGGTCAGCTGCGGCGCAAGCGCGTTGTAGAGTTCAACAAACTCGCTGTTGACCAGCACGAACTTATCCTCCGCATGGTTAATGGTGTAGAGAATTTGTTCCGGCGACAGCCGCACGTTAACCGTGTGGATCACCGCGCCAATCATCGGAATAGCAAACATGCACTCCAGGTACCGGTGGCTGTCCCAATCCATCACCGCAACCGTATCGCCAGCCTTTACCCCAGCATTCGTCAACACATTGGCCAGACGCGCAATACGTTCATTAAGGGTTAGATAGCTATAGCGCACGGTATCGCGGTAGACAATTTCTCGAGTTTTTTCGTAACGGCTGCCCGACATCAACAACCGCTTGATCAACAGCGGGTATTGATAAGCACCATCAGCTGGCGGAATGACGCGAGTCTGCAACATACGAGTTCCTTTTTATAAGTGCACAGGCGTGGCTGAAAAATATGCACTGTAGACACGTTGCTCGCCAGCTAAATCAGCCGAAGGGATGATTTGATGGCTGACGTGAATGACCGCATGTGGCCACTGTTGATGGCGGATTGTTGGCTTCGCACACATCTCTGTAGAAGCGAACGTGTTCGCGAGGCGTTTTGTCAGCCCTACCACGTCAAGCCCCTTGGCCAACACGTTGGCTCCCACAGGTGGGTGGATTAGCCACCCACCACGCCTTGATCTGGTCCAACCAACTGGTTTTCTCCTCGGCGGGCAGGCTGTCGAACAAGTCTTTGGCCATTTTTGCGACCTTCGCCGTTTTGTGGGCGTTGAGCAGGGTTTTAAGCTCCGGCGTGGTGGCGGTTTCTTCGCTGAGGGCATCAGGCAACGGCAATGCCTTGGCCAGCCTCAGCACATCGCCCGTGTTTTTGGTAAACGTCCTGAGGGCGCCAACGTCCTGCATTGGCAGGTCGATTTTCGTGACAGGGTCAACTGCTCGCACTTCCGGCGTGTCCAGCAGGTTGAGCTTGCCGCGAAACGCCGTAATCCCCAGCGATGGAATATCAGCCCAATCAGGTAACGTGGGTCGTTGCGCTTTATAGTCGGGTTGGTTAAGGGATTCGCGTCCGGAGAATTCGAAAACCTGGAGGTTGTAGGTTTGTTTTGGCTGGGCGACGGTCAGGGTAAATCTTTTCTGAGTGTTTAAAATCGGCATGGACGACCCTCTTTTTGTAAGCCAAGAATGCGCTGGCGCACATGCTTGCTCAGGTCGGCCGTTGCCGTATGTAGGACGCGTCCGCGACCCCGTTAGGAAATTTCCCAAACGCCATTTAATAAAAAACCGCCGGCGTGAACGCGGCGGTTTTAGAGTTAACAGAACACGGTATTAGAAGTTAAATGGAAACAATAAAAAGTCCTTCAGCCATTATCAGTCATTAATAACATCCCTCAATGCACCGAAGTAAACGCCAACTTCACCCCCAACGCGACCAAGACCACCCCCATAGTCCGATCAAACCAGTGGCCCATCCGCGCAAACCCTGCGCGCACGCGTTCCTGGCTGAACAGCCGCGCCACGAGGCAAAACCAGACCCCGGTGGCGAGGGCGAGGTAGATGCCGTAACCCGCCTGCACCAGCAGCGGCGTGTGCGGGTTGATCACGACGGTGAACAATGAAAGGAAGAACAACGTTGCTTTGGGGTTGAGGCCGTTGGTGACAAAACCGCTGGTGAAGGCGCCGCGAGCGGTGCGTTCGCCCAAGGGTAATTTGACCGGCGCGTCGGTGGCGCTGGCGGGTTTGGCGCGCAGGGCTTTGATGCCGATGTACAGCAGGTAGGCGGCGGCGGCCCATTTGAGGGCGTTGAACAAGACGATGGATTGCGAAACGATCAGGCCGATGCCTAAAAGCGAATAACCCACGTGCAGGAAAATCGCGGTGCCGACGCCCAAGGCGGTCCATGTGCCGGCTTTGCGACCGTGGGTCACACTTTCGCGGACTACTACGGCGAAATCCGGGCCGGGGCTGGCGACGGCGAGCAGGTGAATCAGGGCAACGGTTAGAAATTCCGTCCAGTACATGGGAGCCTCCGCATCGGGCGTAAATTGTTGTGAGCAAACATTAAGGCGTTCGCCACAGTACGCCTTCACCGCGTTGCGCCATAGGTACAGTTGCCGAGCAATGGAGCGAAGCAGGCGCGGGCAATGCCACCCCGCGCCACGACGGGCAGGTCAATCGGTATTGCGTTGGTTGTGGCTGGAAACAAACTGACGGAAACGCTCAGTCGGCAAGCCTTCAAACAGCTCAGCCGGTGTGCCTTGTGCGTCAACCAACCCGCCATGCATATAAAGGACTCGGTTCGACACGTGGCGTGCAAAGCCCATTTCGTGGGTCACCACTAACATCGTGCGGCCTTCTTCGGCCAATGAGCGCATTACCCGCAGCACTTCGCCCACCAGTTCCGGGTCGAGGGCTGAAGTGGGTTCGTCGAACAGCATGACTTGCGGGTTCATCGCCAAGGCCCGGGCGATGGCGACGCGCTGTTGCTGGCCGCCGGACAAATGCGCGGGGTAGTAATCGCGGTGCTCGTACAGGCCGACTTTGTGCAGCAGTTGTTCGGCATCTTCGATGCACTCGGCACGCGGGCGTTTGAGCACACGCATCGGGCCTTCGATGACGTTTTGCAGCACGGTCATGTGCGACCACAGGTTGAAGTTCTGAAACACCATGCCCAACCGGCTGCGCATCCGTTCAACCTGGCGCGCGTTGCTTGGCAGCAGGCGACCATCACGACGACGGGCCATCTCGATGGCTTCGCCGTCCAGGCTGATGGAGCCTTCGTCCGGGGTTTCCAGCAGATTGATGCAGCGCAGAAAGGTACTTTTGCCCGAGCCGCTGGCGCCGAGAATCGAGATGACATCGCCTTTGTGTGCGTCCAGGGAAATGCCCTTGAGCACGTGCGCCGGGCCGTAGGATTTTTGAATGTTGCTCACCGACAGGGCGGTGTTTGATTGAGAAGTCATGACCAGCTCCGCAGCGAATTAGGGATTAGTGGGTGATGTAACGGCCGTTTTTGATTTAGGCGAAAGCCCGGCCGGTCGTTCACGAAGATGAGGCGAAAGACGGTGCTCGATCCAGGCCACCGCGCGCACCACCAGAAAATTCAGCACCAGGTAAATCAACGCGGCGCAGAGGAACACTTCCATGGTCCGGTACGTGCGCTGGATGATTTGCTGGGCGACGCCGGTGACGTCCCACACCGTGACCAAACTGGCCAAGGCGGTGGATTTGACCAGCAGAATCGCTTCCGTTGAATACGCTGGCAGCGCCTGACGCAACGTCACCGGCGCAATAATCCGGTACAACAAGGCCCACGGCGACATACCAATGGCCTGCCCCGCTTCGATTTGCCCATGGGGCACGCTGAGCAGACCGCCCCGGATGATTTCAGCGGTGTAGCCGGCCGTACACATGGCGAGGGAAAGCACCGCGCACCCGTAGGGAGATTTCAGCACCACCCACATGAAACTGTCGCGAACCGCCGGGAATTGACCGAGGCCGTAATAGATCAGGAACATCTGGATCAGCAGCGGCGTACCGCGAAAGATCATGATGTAGAAACGCGCCGGGTAACTGAGGATGGCCCAGCGGCTTACGCGCATGGCGACGATGCCCAGGGAAAGGGTCAAGCCCAACACCAGCGAGCAAAAAAACAAGGTCAGCGTGGTAGGCAGAGCGGCCAACAATTTGAGCATGGTATCGGCGAGAAAGGCGAAATCGATCATGGGCTATTCTCCTGTCTCAAGACTGTGTAGGGCTGCGACGCTGCGTGCGGCGCACTCGAGCTTCAGCGATATTGAAAATGCGCCCCGAGAGCCCGGTAAGAACCAGGTACAACGCGCCGCCAACGATATAGAACGTAAAATATTGTCGGGTCGAACCGGCCGCCACCTGACTGGCACGCATCAATTCCACCAGACCAATCACCGAAATCAGTGCCGAATCTTTCAGACTCATCTGCATCACATTGCCCAAACCTGGCAGCGCGTAACGCATGATTTGCGGAATCAATACCCGCCTGATGCGCATGGCTTTGGTCATGCCGATGGCCAGCGCGGCCTCCAGCTCGCCCTTGGGCACCGCAATGAAAGCGCCGCGATAGACTTCCGCCTGATATGACGCAGAGATCAGTCCTACCGCTATGGCACCCACTAAAAACGGTGGGACATCAATGTAACCATCGGCCCCAAACCAGTGGCCGACCGCAGACACCACGGTGGCGCCACCGAAATAGAACAGATAGATAACCAACAGCTCGGGGATGCCGCGGAACAGAATTGAATACAGATCCCCCAAGCCTCGAAATAAGCGTCGACGGGATAACTTCGCCGCTGCAATCACGCCGCCGATCAGTGCGCCGATCAACAACGCCGCCAGCGTCAACAACAGTGTGGTGCCAGCAGCCTTGAGCAGCGCCATGCCCCAACCCGTGTCACCGAAGCTCAGCATCTGCAAGAGATTCATATACAGGTTCCTGCGAGTAGCTTATTTGAATCCCGGCGCCGTTAAGGCGCCAGGTATGCCAGCCTCACGATTTCGGAGTCAAATCCAGCTTGAACCACTTTTCGCTGAGTTTTTTAACCGTGCCGTCAGCCAATGCTTCTTTCAGCGCGGCATCAAACTTGGCTTTCAAATCTGCATCTTTCTGACGGAAACCCAACGCCTCGCCGTGGCCCCAGATCGGACCGGCAATCTGTGGTCCGGTGTACGCCAGGTTTTTGTTTTCCGGCTTGTCCATCAACGAGTTCAAGAAGGTCACGTCGTCAAAATCCACATCGATTCGGCCAGCCTGCAAGTCGAGAATAGCTTCTGCCGAGCTGCTGTATTCACGAACGGTGGCGACGTCTTTGAACTGTTCATCGATGAACGGGGTGTAGACCGTGCCCGATGCAATACCGATGGTTTTGCCCTTCAGCGCGGCACGCAAATCCTCGACACTGGCGCGAACTTTTTTCGCATCGGTGCCCAGCGTAATGCCATCCGCCTGACCGGTTTTACCCGGCAGTAATTTCGCGTCGAGCGCGACAAAACTCGCGGGGGTGCTGGCGTAAGGAATCGAGAACGCCATGACTTGTTGGCGCTCTGGGGTGATCACGATCGCGTCCATCAGCACGTCGAATTTGCCCGAGTTCAGGCTGGCAATCATTCCGTCCCAGTTCTGCACCACCACGTTGCATTTCAGTTTCATGCGCTGGCAGAGGATGTCCATCAACTCAGGCTCAAAGCCGCCGATTTTGCCGCCTGGCAACGTCAGGTTCCACGGTTCGTAAGCGCCTTCGGTGGCGATGTTCACCGACGTCCAGTCTTTGGCATGCACAACCGGTATAAACGCCAGCGCTGCTGCACTCACCGCTACAAATCCAAACCAACTGATTTTCTTCGACATCGTCATCCTTCCCGCCTAAGCCAAATAAGAACGTGGTGTATAAAAAGCCACTAAACGTGGTCCCCTATGCTTGTACATACAAGTACTAGCAATTTAAACGCCAACTCTGGAAACCCTTCTCAAAAAGTAACCAGGCCGCAGCCTGACAGGTTTTGAGACAGAATTTGACGGTGGTTCGTTCTGAACGATGCTCGGCAGCGCACTGAATTAAGGACCGAACGTTACTTTCCGAACCAAAAGTGTGCAGTGGGGATGAGTCGCTCTCATTTTGAAAGAGCTGCCGAACGCAGGCGTTGCGCATGGGACGCAGCCCGGCGTCGAAACAGTGCGGGATTATTCCTACGGGGTCCTACGGGGTTTCAGGTAAGGTTGCCGATGCCGTTTCTTCACTCTTTTTAGCTTTTCACAGGAGCCCAGCGCAGATGAGCAGCCCGTACACAGCAGTTTTTCTCGACCACACGTCCCTGGACC
Organism: Pseudomonas sp. 10S5; assembly: GCF_035019745.1. NCBI lineage: Bacteria > Pseudomonadati > Pseudomonadota > Gammaproteobacteria > Pseudomonadales > Pseudomonadaceae > Pseudomonas > Pseudomonas sp. 10S5. The sequence goes on along the minus strand of NZ_JASJVL010000010.1, from coordinate 99,211 downwards.
TTGGCGACCTGGACTTCAGCGCACTGCGGGAAAACTTCAGTGATTTGCAATTGCACAGCAGCAGCACGCCACAACAGATCATTGAGCGCTTGCAGGGTGCGCAGGTCGCGATTACCAACAAGACCGTGATCGACGCCCACGCATTCGCCTCGTGCCCGGACCTGAAACTGGTGTTGATTACCGCCACCGGCACTAATAACGTCGACTTGGCCGCGGCTCGGAAACACGGGGTGGTGGTGTGTAATTGCCAGGGTTATGGCACGCCGTCCGTGGCGCAACACACTTTAATGTTGCTGCTCGCGCTGGCCACACGCCTGCCGGATTATCAGAGCGCTGTACAGCACGGTCGTTGGCAGCAAGCGAAACAGTTTTGCCTGCTGGACTTCCCGATCGTCGAACTGGAAGGCAAAACCTTGGGCTTGTTGGGCCATGGCGAGTTGGGCGGCGCAGTGGCGAAGCTGGCTGAAGCTTTTGGAATGCGCGTTCTGCTCGGGCAAATTCCCGGCCGCCCTGCCCGCCCGGACCGCGTGCCATTGAATGAGCTGCTGCCGCAAGTGGATGCATTGACCTTGCACTGTCCACTCAACGAGCACACTCAGAACATGATCGGCGCTCACGAACTGGCATTGCTCAAGCCCCATGCGTTCGTCATCAACACCGCACGTGGCGGCCTGATCAATGAGCAGGCGCTGGCCGATGCGCTACGCAACGGGCATCTCGGCGGAGCCGCCACCGACGTCTTGACGGTCGAGCCACCGGTCGACGGCAATCCGTTATTGGCGGGTGATATTCCTCGATTAATTGTGACGCCACACAATGCCTGGGGCAGTCGCGAAGCGCGGCAACGGATCGTCGGCCAGCTCAGCGAAAACGTTGAGGCGTATCGCGCTGGAACCCCTCGACGCGTTGTCAGCTGACACGCTCGCCGACGAAACGTTTAGACTTCGCCTCTTTTGCAGGAGCTAAAAATGGACCCGCGCAGCGAAGTACTACTCCGTCAGGCCGATTTGTTTCAGGGCTCGTTGCTTCTGGCGGGTTTGCCTGCCGACGATCTGCTCGGGAAATTACCGAACGCCCATGGTTGGTGCTGGCATGCAGGCGACCAAGCGAGCCTCAATGCAAGTTTTGAAGGTCGCACTCACTTTGGCGTTCAAGCGCCGGAGCAACCATTCGACGCCGCCGTGGTTTTTTTGCCCAAAGCCCGCGATCTGGCCGATTACGTTTTGAATGCGTTGGCGTCGCGCCTGGCCGGACGCGAGTTGTACTTGGTCGGTGAGAAGCGCAGCGGAATCGAAGCCGCCGCCAAGCAATTAAGCCCCTTCGGCAAACCACGCAAGCTCGACAGCGCTCGCCACTGCCAGCTATGGCTGGTCACGGTAGACAACGCCCCGCAAGCCGTCGAACTGGAAAGTCTTGCCCAGCATTACGAGGTCGAGATGGAAGACGGCCCACTCAAAGTTGTCAGTTTGCCGGGCGTATTCAGTCACGGTCGATTGGATCGCGGGTCTGCGCTGCTGCTCCAGCATCTGGACAAACTTCCCAGCGGCAACGTCCTAGATTTCGGGTGTGGCGCCGGTGTTTTGGGGGCCGCCGTCAAACGCCGCTACCCACACAACACCGTCACTTTGTTGGACGTCGATGCATTCGCGACCGCCAGCAGCCGTCTGACTTTGACAGCCAATGGACTGGAAGCTGATGTATTAACCGGTGACGGAATCGACGCCGCACCGATGGGGTTGAGTACTATTCTGAGCAACCCGCCGTTCCATGTGGGCGTCCATACGGACTACCAAGCCACGGAAAATTTGCTGCGAAAAGCACGTCTTCATCTGAAAACCGGCGGCGAACTGCGCTTGGTTGCGAATAGTTTCCTGCGCTACCAGCCGTTGATCGAAGAGCATTTAGGGGTTTGCGCAGTAAAGGCAGAAGGCCAGGGTTTTCGCATCTACCGCGCCAAACGCGCTTGAAATAAGCACTTGCCGAATCTCAATCGTGTAGGCAGAATCCGCACCGTCCTAGGGGAGTAGTCTCCCGCGAGCCTTCATGCTCGCCCGGCACGTATCAACATACTTGGTCAGCAGACCATGGTGCGTGCGACCCAGATCCGCTCAGGCGAATCGGTGGTTTGACCAGACCTATGACACGAACACCTTACCCAGGGCGGGGAGGTTGTACGTGTCATAGCCGTGTCTACCCGCCCTTAGGAAAAACCTGATGCTGGAATCCCTGCTGGTCCCCACCGCTGTTGTTGCCTTGGCCGAAATCGGTGACAAGACGCAACTGCTCGCCCTGATTCTCGCAGCGCGCTTTCGCAAGCCTTGGCCCATCATCGGCGGCATTGTCGCTGCCACTCTGGTTAACCACGCCGCAGCCGGTGCAATAGGCGCATGGTTCGGCAGTCTCTTTTCAGATGCCACATTGCATTGGATTCTGGCCGCCAGTTTCGTCGCCACCGCGCTCTGGACTTTGGTCCCGGACAAGATGGACGACGACGAAGGCAACTCAGCCCGCAAGTTCGGCCCCTTCGTCACGACGCTGATTGCGTTCTTCATCGCTGAAATCGGCGACAAGACTCAGATCGCGACGGTGATGCTCGCCGCGCAGTATTCCCACCTGTGGCTGGTCATTCTGGGTACCACGGCAGGCATGTTGATCGCCAACGTGCCGGTGGTGTTGGCCGGTAACTTCGCCGCCGACAAACTACCTCTCACCCTGATTCGTCGCTTGGCGGCTTTTGCGTTTTTCGTCTTGGCTGTGGTCGCCGTTTACAAGGCCATGCAGGTCAGCGGCTGGATTTGACACCTCCTCCAGCAACCTCGGAGTTAGGTTGTCAGCGACAACCCGACTCACTCAATACCCCGCGCCACCCAGCCAAGAGCATCATAAAAGGCATCTCCATGCTCAATAACGACGCGTACTCATTAAATACAGTCCTTTTGTCACCTTCCGCTCAGGTTTTTCAACGCATGGGCCGATAAGGCAATACAGGCGTAATGTCACGTCGGGAGCCCTTATGAAGTTCAAGTCAATCCAGTCTTCCGTGGCTGCACTCGCCGGCGCCATTGTTCTCAGCGTGGTGGCGACGCTTGTGTTATACGCGCTGTTTTCCGGGGCCCGCACTCAGGCACTGGTGGATCAACGCACCCAAGCTCAGTTCGAACAAGCCGTCGAACAGCGCCTCACCGCTCTGGCTCAAACAGAGACCAGTGAAATCAAGCGCGAATTGGAATCGCCATTGCAAATCGCCGCGGGTCTAGCCCGGGTCAACGCCCTGATCGGTATGAAGGACGGTAAAGGTCAGCCGCAGTTGAACATTAGCCGTGAACAGCTAATGAATATGCTCCACGAGACCGTGGTTCAGAATCCCAAGATTCTCGGTTCGTACATCGCCTGGGAGCCTGGCGCGCTGGAACATAACGATGGAGCCTATGTTGATCCTCCGTTGCTCGGCATGGATAAGAGCGGAAGAATGTTGCCGTGGTGGTACCGCAAGCAGGACGGCAGCCTGGCGCTGGAAGCGCTGGCCGATGTAACAGATCAAAAATTGTTGTCCACCGGCATTCGTGCCAGCGAGTACTACCTGTGCTCAAAAGATACCCACAAAGCCTGCGTCATCGACCCTGCGCCTTACCGCGTCGGCGACAAAATGGTGATGCTGTCTTCGTTCATTCAACCGATCCTCGTCGATGGCTCGTTTCAGGGCATTGTCGGTGCTGACCTGTCCGTGAACTTCATCCAGGACATGCTCAACCTCGCCGATCAAAAGCTCTACAACGGCGCGGGTGATATGGCCTTGATCGCCAGTAACGGCCGCTTGGTGGCGTACACCAAGGACGTCAGCAAGCTCGGCGAAAAAGCCAGCGATATTCTGGATGCGAGCAAAATGGCCAGCCTCGGCCAGATCGGGCTGGGCCAGGTGCGCTACGAACTCGACAAGGAGCACAGCCGCATCTCACTGTACCTGCCGTTCGGTATCGGTTCGACCGACGCGCGATGGACACTGATGCTGCAACTGCCGCTGGACGCCGTCATGGCCGACTTGCAGAAGCTGCAAAGCGATCTCGCCGCCCAACGCAAAACAGATATTTTCGGTATGACAATGGTCGGGTTGCTGATCGCAGGCCTGGGCTTGCTGGTCATCTGGCTGGTAGGCCGCGGCATTGCCCGACCACTGAAACAAATGGTGACGATGCTTGATGACATCGCCCAAGGCGAAGGCGATCTGACACGTCGTTTGAACAGTGACCGCGCGGATGAACTGGGCGCCATAGCGAAGGGGTTCAACACTTTTCTCGGCAAATTGCAGATGATGATCACCCAAGTGGTGACCTCGGTTCAGCAGGTCAGCGACTCCTCTGAGCACACCGCCGATATCGCCATCCGCACTCATCAAGGGGTACATAAACAAATTAGCGAAATTGACTTGGTCGCCACTGCCGTCCATGAAATGACCTCAACCGCCCACGATGTCGCTCGCAACGCCACTCACGCAGCGTCCGCCGCCAACCATGCCGATGAAGCGGCGCACAAGGGCATGCAAATCGTACGGGACACCTCGCAGTCGATCAGCTCGCTGGCGGTAGAAATCGGAAGAGCGGTAGGTGTGGTGCAAACCTTGGCCAAGGACAGCGAAAACATCAACGCGATTCTGGTCGCGATTCGCGGGATCGCCGAGCAGACAAACCTGCTGGCGTTGAACGCGGCCATTGAAGCAGCTCGCGCCGGTGAACAGGGCCGTGGTTTTGCGGTGGTGGCCGACGAGGTGCGCAACTTGGCACAGAAAACTCAAAAAGCTACCGAAGAAATCCAGACCATGATCCAGCAGTTGCAGTCGGGCACCCGCCAAGTAGTCAAGGTCATGGAAGACAGCCAAGCCAAAACCGACGAAAGCGTGGGCCACGCGGCGCTTGCGGCTGAAGCCCTGGAAACTATCACCAAGGCCGTGTCGGTGATCAACGACATGAACACCCAAATTGCCAGCGCGGCCGAAGAACAAAGCGCGGTAGCGGAAGACATCAACCGCAACGTGATCAACATTGGTCAGGTAGCACACGAAGTCGCAGGCGGTGCCGATGAATCCAGCAAAGCCAGCGCGGAATTGACCCAATTGGCCGAGCAACAACGGCGGTTGATTAATCAATTCAGGGTTTGAGCAAACCCAGGAGCTAACTTGTTGGCGAAGATGTTATGCGAAATGCCTGACACACCAAGGCGTTGCTCATATCGCCAACCAGTTGGCTACAGATTCGGATGCATCAAAGCGGCGTCAAACACTCGGGGGCGTTGAGCTTGGGGTCGTTGACCAGATTGGCCAACTCGCGTTCGCGCAACGCTGATTGAGGGCTGGCCAGTAGCGCTTGCAGGATCTGGATCGGAGTTTCCGGATTAAGCCAGGCGGCTTGCCCCTGCGCATCGAGGATCAGCGGCCGGCGCTGACTGGCAGCGGCCTGCGTAACAACGGCGACACTCAGGTAGGTGTGTTCTTGAACCGGATACGCTTCCCAAATTCCGGCGAAAAATAATGTCGAGCCCTCACTCGGTGTCAGCCAGAACGGCCGCTTGCGGGTGGTGCCGCGCCATTCGTAAAAGCCATTGGCGGGTAACAGGCAGCGTCGCTCTCTGAATGCTTGGCGAAACATCGGCTGCTCAGCCAAGGTTTCAGCGCGGGCATGGGCCGGCGTACGGGAAAGATCTGTTAACCATGGCGGCGTCAGACCCCAACGCGCTCGGGCCAACTGGCGCTGACTATCAGCACCCCGCAGCATCAATACCGAGTCGGCTGGGGAGATATTCCATTGCGCCTTTTGGTCAGCAGGAAAACCGGGCAAAGCCGCAAACGCGGGATTCCAGCGAAACAGCGCATAACGTCCACACATGAGGGCAGTAGATTCTCGTCTGAAAAAATCTGCTTCAGTAGCAGATTTCTGAAAGCGGAACCCGACGCCTGTCAGCAAATCAAGACGTCAGGAAAAGTGTCAGGTTCGTCTCCCGACAGCGGCATGGCAGCATTGTACGCGGTGATCAGTTGCCGTGCCTGATCAGCCTGATCGTTGTCCACTGACAGCCCCAGCAAACCAAATACGGGCAACTCGCCGACGCCGCCGAGCAAATGCCCCCCCGTTAGATGAGCTTTGACCCCTTCACTGGCGAGCATGCCCTGCAGCAGTTCGCCCTCCATCAAGTTCTCCGGTTCGTAGACTTTTTGCATCATTCATTCTCGCTGCGTACGTCTAGGTTCCATTCTTCGCCGTCGGTTTGCAGATCGAACACAATCGGTCGGCAGCACACCGGGCAATCTTCAATATAACGCTGATCGCCGCCGGATAAATCCAGCACGGCCTCCACCGATTCGCCGCAGTAAGGGCAGTCGTAAGCCTGTATTTCCTGCATCACGGTCTCCGAGAAGAGTTATGCGTATAATCGCGCTCAATTTGAAGGCTGGTTCTTTTAATCAGCGGGTTTGACGGCACTTTTCAGACCCAGCCTACCTCTACATTAGCGATTTTCAACAAGAGAGCATGATGGGCGAATTCGATGCCATCCGACCTTACGACGACGCCGAGGTCCCAGCTGTACTGGCGCGTCTGCTTAGCGACAAAGCACTTCTTGAAATCTTGACTCACTTTCGGTTTCCCCGCCTCGCCAGCGCATTCGGTTGGATACTCCGACCTCTTATAGCTCATCGGCTGCGCCGCGAGTTCGACGGGGTGCATTCGGTCGCAACGCTGCAGGACAAGGTCGAGGTTTATATCGACCATACCATTGAGCGGGCAACCGATGGTGTGACTTATACCGGCGTTGAGCAGCTTAAGTCCGGGAGCGCCTATTTGTTCTTGGCCAATCATCGCGACATCGTTATGGACCCGGCCTTTGTCAATTACGCGGTGTACCACGCCGGTCTGCCAACGCCGCGAATTGCCATCGGTGACAACCTGCTGCAAAAGCCCTACGTCAGCGACCTGATGCGATTAAACAAAAGCTTTATCGTTCACCGCTCGATTGCCGGGCGTCGGGAAAAAATGGCGGCCTACCTACTGCTGTCGGCGTATATCAATCACTCGATTCGTAGCGATTGCCAATCGATCTGGATCGCTCAGGCCGAAGGCCGCGCCAAGGACGGTGACGACCGCACCGAATCAGCGATCTTGAAAATGTTCCATATGAGCCGCAAAGACGAGCCGTTCTGCGACGTGATCCAATCGCTGAACCTGACGCCAGTGTCGATCAGTTACGAGTACGATCCGTGCGACCGCGCCAAGGCCCGCGAGCTGTATATTCGCGCAACCACTGGCACCTACACCAAGGTGCCCGGCGAAGATGATGTCAGCATCGCCCTTGGTATAACGGGTTATAAAGGCCGGGTGCACGTGAGTTTCGCAGCGCCTATCTCCGAGCCGTTCGACGACACCAAGCAACTGGCAATCGAAATGGATCGTCAAATCCTCGGAGGGTATCGCCTGTTTCCTGCGCACTATCTGGCATATGCGCAATGGGCAGATTCGGACCCGACGCTCGCGGTGCCAGCGGCGGCGCAGATTTTCCCGGCAGACGAATTGGCCCGCGCCCAAGCAGAATGGCAGCGCCGCCTGGATACCTGCCCTGTCGAGCACCGGCCGTTCTTGGTGTTGCAATACGCCGCCCCGGTACGCAACCAATACCGGGTTAAGGCGGGCTTGGCGCTTTAAGCCTTTCGCCGATAACAAAATGGCGCCCTATGGGGCGCCATTTTTATGAGCCGATGAACGGATCATGCATTTGAATCTGTTCGGTCGACTGATCTAAATGCTTCACCTCAAGCGACTCAAGTCGATGCGTCTCTTGATTTACACGGCGACAGCGTGGGACGACGATAGATTCTTGAAATTAATTTAGAACAGGTCACCGTAACGTAACGTGAACCGACCACTGTATGGCACCTCGATACCTGACTAGACACCTACAGTGAGCCCGATATGTTGCATGCACAAAACCAGGATCGCTTGTACCTGATCGCTCAAAGTGATGAACAAGAAGCGCTGATCGACGCCCTTGCCTTCAACGTGCAGGACCGCCATTGGCTGGTCTACTGCGCCTTGGGCGGGCACCAGCACCACGACCTACCAGACCTGGACCTGCAAGCCGGTTTAAATTTTCTGGGTTTTTGCCAAGAAGCAGCGTGAGAGCAGTGTGTAGGAGCGCGCTAGGCCGCCCCTACACACTCAGCATTACTGACCGAGCATTTGTCCGACGGTCGGGTCTTGGAACAAGCGGGTCAGGGCATCACTTAATACATCGCTGACAAGCTTGGTGTTGGTCTCTTGATTCGGCGCCATACCGAAACGCTGATCAAGCGACGCCGCATAACGACCGTTGTAGCTTTTCCCGTTGTTGACTACGTCAGCGCGAAAGGTCGCGGAGATCGTTGCTTCAGTCACGTACAGGCCTTCTTTAGGCGATTGATACTTCAGGTCAGCGAGGGTCACGGTCAACTGAGGCACGTTACCGCTATTGCCACTCGGGGTGTAGCCAAGCAAACGCACAGCGGCTTCGGCTTGTTGCTGCAATTTAGGCAGGATGTCATTTGGCTGGACGCTGACAGCACTGGTTTCCGGATACAAACCACCGCGCGTGCCCAGGGTGGGCGAGGCGCGACCGTCAACGACACGAACCACTACCGGCTGGCCATGACCTACCGCAGCGAGTTGACTCGTGAGTTTGGGTTGCGGGCTAAGTTGTTGCGGGCTGTTGGCACAGCCGACCAACGTCAAACTGCTTACAGCAATTAAACCGAACAACAGGCGATGCAACATACTCATCTCTCCAGAGGCCAAAAACATAAATGGCCAGCAGTATAGCGGTGCCGATAGTCGGCTCACTAGCTGAAAATCAGACCTGACACGCTCTGCATCAGTTCCTTGCCCTATGCCCTGTCGAAACTCCTTTTCAGCTGCAAAAAGGCATGTGATGTAGTAAGGAAGCTCTTGCTGACGCTCACTGGAGCAATGCAAGGCTTTTTATTGTCATTACGCGTTTTGCGCCGCAGCCATCATCATGGCGCTTCGCCGCCTAGGGCTGCTGGATAGAGAGAAACAGACAAAATTTGTCCACAATGGCAGTCACCCTTTTGCCCGATAACGCCCGCACCGCCAAGCCCCAACCATGCGTTAGTCGCCGCCACACTTTGACTCACTGATTCGGCGGCTAATTAAAGTCAGTAAATACGATCAATTCATAGCGTTTCATCGCTATAATCTTGCCCCGATTATAAGGACGTCTCCTGATCGGGCCTCGCAGCATCGCTAATGCTCTTTATTAGCTCCCCGCACCGCCCCACAGAGAGTCGCCCACACAGGTTATTTGCAAGCACTCGTGCTCGCCGATCCGGGTCGAATCGTTCGAATTGTTTCGAGAGTACTCACCCGTCAGCGTCACTCTTGTTTTGCATCCTGCCTGCCAGAACCTGCGTTAACGTCGGTTCTTTTTGAGGTTCACGTCTTCAAAAGAGCGTGAAAAAACGGGTTTTCACTACTTCATAAGAGTGTGGCGAGCAAATGAATAGTTTTGCGTTCTTACATGCACCGTTAACGTCTGATCCAGCCCTGTTAAATGGGGCCCAACGCTGCTGCGCAGTCTCCATGACCGGAGCCTGAAGCCTGTCCACTACGGATTTGGTTGCACAAACGGACGCCTTGACGATAGTCGAATTGCCAGTCGAGCCTGAAAGTGAGTTCATAAGCACTCAAAGCCCGAAGGGTGGCGTCCGCTGAAGATGCAAAAAATTGCGAAGAATCGGACATGGCGATCCTGGCCATAGGTTACCTGGGGCTCTCTCGGATTCAGGCCTCGGCAACAACCGGCAGCTGAGCTCGGGATCGTATGCCGTCAATTTGGTGCTGCAGATTTTGGAGACGCGTTAATGGCGCATAACGAAACAGTTGATGTGGTACTGGTTGGGGCGGGCATCATGAGTGCCACCCTGGCGGTGCTGCTTAAAGAGCTCGACCCCAGCCTCACGCTGGAAGTCGTTGAGCTGATGGATTCCGGTGCTGCGGAGAGTTCCAATCCGTGGAACAACGCCGGCACCGGCCACGCGGGCCTGTGTGAGCTCAATTACACACCGCAAGCGGCTGATGGCTCTATATCTATCAAAAAAGCGGTGCATATCAACACCCAGTTTGAGGTCTCGAAGCAGTTCTGGTCATACATGACCAAGAAAGGCTCCTTTGGTTCTTCAAAATCGTTTATCAGTCCAGTCCCGCACCTGAGTTTTGTCCAGGGCACCGACGGCGTGTCGTTCCTCAAAGCGCGTTTCGAAGCGATGCATACGCATCATGCTTTCTCGGCCATGGAATACACCGAAGACAAAGCCAAATTGGCCGAGTGGATGCCCCTGATGATGCCGGGCCGGCCAATAGATGAGCCTATCGCCGCAACCCGCGTCATGAATGGCACCGATGTCAATTTTGGTGCATTGACTAATCAGCTTCTCAAACACTTGTCTAGCACGCCGGATGCGCAGGTCAAATACTGTAAGCGCGTCACCGGTCTGACCCGAAACGGCCAAGGCTGGAGCGTTAGCATCAAAGACGTCAATACCGGCAACACCCGCGAAGTAGATGCCAAATTCGTATTTCTCGGTGCAGGCGGCGCGGCATTGCCGTTGTTGCAGATGTCTGGCGTTGAAGAAAGCAAAGGTTTCGGTGGCTTCCCGGTCAGCGGCCAATGGCTGCGTTGCGATAATCCAGAAGTGGTCAAACACCACCAAGCCAAGGTGTATAGCCAGGCCGCCGTGGGTTCGCCGCCGATGTCGGTGCCGCACTTGGACACCCGCGTCGTCGACGGTCAAACCTCGTTATTGTTTGGACCCTACGCGGGTTTCACCACCAAGTTTCTGAAACACGGCTCCTTCATGGATCTGCCGCTTTCGGTTCGCGCCGCCAATATTGGCCCGATGCTGGCTGTCGCCCGTGACAACATGGACCTGACCAAGTACTTGGTCAGCGAAGTGATGCAGTCGATGGAACAACGTCTTGAATCGCTGCGCCGCTTCTACCCGCAAGCCAAGGCTGAGGACTGGCGTCTTGAAGTCGCCGGTCAACGGGTTCAGATCATCAAGAAAGACGCAAAAAAAGGCGGCGTGCTGCAGTTCGGCACTGAGCTGGTATCGTCCAAAGACGGTTCGCTGGCGGCCCTCCTCGGCGCCTCTCCAGGTGCCTCGGTGACGGTGTCAATCATGCTCGACCTGATTGACCGCTGCTTCCCGGACAAGGCCCGTGGCGAATGGGCTGCCAAGCTCAATGAAATTTTCCCGGCAAGAGAAAAAGAGCTGGAAAACGATGCGCAGCTGTATCGGCGGATCAACGACCAGTGCAACGAAAGCCTGGATTTGGTTGTGATCAGCAACGAGTCCGAAAGCTTCGCTTGATCGTATCCGCTATTAAAAACGCCCCTGAGGGGCGTTTTTTTTGGGCTAAACAACAGTATCAGCCGCGAGCCTGTTCAATCAGGTCAATGTATTCCTCGGCGTTACGCTGGTCTTTGATCAACGTAACGAAATCCTGACCGTGCTCATTTTTGCCATCAAGGTCCAAACCCGCCGCGAGAAAAAATACCAAAAATCGCTCAAAATCGTTAATCCGCAGACCACGGTAGGCCTTGATCAGCTTGTGCAGTGACGGCGAGGTAGCATCAACCGGTTCGAAATCGAGGAACAATTTGATTTGTTCATCGCCGATTTCATCGCCAATCACCTGCCTTTTATCTTTACGCATTACTGCTGACTCCAACTGATTCGCGATATCACGGGCGGGCAGTTTAACCCTCCCCCGCCTCGGCGCTCAACGCACATGTAGCCCGATGGTGTGTAAACCGGCCCATACATGGCCATCAAGGTTGCTCAACACCAGTGGAAGCAAGGCAGCCGAGCGATCAACAACGTCATGTGCAAGTGTTCCCGAAAACTGGCGTGAACTCAGGCATGTAGGCCGCTTTACATCCCTTTAACCGCATAAATACCGGCTGCATTGCGCCAGTAGCCCTTGTAGTCCATACCGTAACCAAAGATATAGCGGTCGATGCATGGCAAACCTACGAAGTCGGCTTTGAGGTCTGGCCGCGCTTTGCGGTCGTGTTCTTTATCGATCAGCACGGCGGTGTGAACCGCCCGAGCGCCTGCGTGCTTACAGAAGTCGACGATCGCGCCGAGGGTGTGACCTTCGTCGAGAATGTCATCGATGATCAACACATCGCGGTCGATAAACGAGACTTCCGGCTTAGCCTTCCAAAACAGGTCACCGCCGGTGGTTTCATTGCGATAGCGGGTGGCGTGCAAGTAGGACGCTTCCAGCGGGAAGTTGAGGTGCGTCAATAGTTTTCCGGTGAAGATCAGGCCACCATTCATAACGCAAAACACCACGGGATTGGTGTCAGCCAGCGCGGCATTGATCTCGGCGCCAAGACGAGCGATGGCTGCCTCGACTTCAGCTTCTGTGTACAGGCAATCAGCTTCGCGCATGATTTGGCGGATATGCTCGAGATCAGCAGACATGGCGCTCTCCATTGGGTGCGGTGGAAGAAAAGCGGGCAAAGGTACGCATCCGCTTCGGTCAGAGCAAGCATTTCTGGACTAACGTTCGGACAGTAACAGTTGGATAGATTAATCTAGGCCGTTTTTTTGCCCCCGTCGGAGTCTTTCCTTATGCCCATCCGTGAGATCCGCCATCCGCTGATCCGCCACAAGCTCGGTTTAATGCGCCGAGCGGACATCAGCACCAAGAATTTTCGTGAACTGGCTCAGGAGGTCGGTGCGCTACTGACCTATGAAGCAACCGCCGATCTGCCCTTGGAAACCTACGAAATCCAGGGTTGGGCAGGTACAGTGCAGGTCGAAAAAATCGCCGGCAAGAAAATTACTGTTGTCCCGATTTTGCGGGCAGGTATCGGCATGCTCGATGGCGTGCTCAGCCTGATCCCCGGTGCCAAGGTCAGCGCCGTCGGCTTGGCTCGCAATGAAGCGACACTGCAAGCCCACACCTATCTGGAAAAGCTGGTTCCTGAGATCAATGAGCGACTGGCTATGATCATTGATCCAATGCTGGCGACCGGTAACTCAATGGTTGCGGCCATTGACCTGCTCAAGCGCGCAGGTTGCAAGGAAATCCGCGCCATGGTGTTGGTCGCAGCGCCCGAAGGCATTGCCGCAGTGGAGAAAGCTCACCCCGATGTGATGATTTACACCGCATCCATCGATGAGCGCTTGAACGAACACGGTTACATCATTCCAGGCTTGGGCGACGCCGGCGACAAGATATTCGGTACCAAGCAGAAGGAAGCCTGATGAAGCCGGATGAATTCAACGATCCACTCTGGCGCACCGTGCTCTCAGGCGCTCAGATGCTTTTCGTGGCTTTTGGCGCCTTGGTCCTTATGCCATTGATCACCGGCCTCGACCCGAACGTCGCGCTGTTCACCGCCGGGCTTGGCACCTTGTGTTTTCAGGTGGTTACGGGCCGTCAGGTGCCGGTATTCCTGGCCTCAAGCTTCGCGTTTATTACGCCGATTATCCTCGCCAAAAGCCAGTTCGGTCTGGCCGCGACCATGGGCGGGATCATGGCGGCAGGGTTTGTTTACACTTTTCTCGGCCTTGCGGTGAAGATCAAGGGCACGGGGTTCATCGACCGATTGTTGCCGCCCGTGGTCATTGGCCCGGTGATCATCTCTATCGGTCTCGCCATGGCGCCGATTGCCGCCAATATGGCCATGGGTAAAGGTGGAGACGGTGCGCAGTTGATTCCGTATCACATCGCCATGTGGATCTCGATGCCGGCGCTGCTGACAACGGTGGTCGTAGCGGTGTTCGGGCGCGGAATTTTCCGTCTGGTGCCGATCATTTCCGGTGTGTTGATCGGTTTCGCCCTGGCGTTTTATTTCGGCGTGGTCGACGTCGCAAAAATCGCCGCTGCGCCTTGGCTGGCGCTGCCTAACTTCACGGCCCCGGAATTCAACTGGCAGGCGATCTTGTTTATTGTCCCGGTCGCGTTGGCACCCGCCATTGAACACATCGGCGGCGTGATTGCAGTGGGCAGTGTGACCGGTCGCGATTACCTGAAAAAACCAGGGCTGCATCGCACGCTACTCGGTGACGGTATCGCTACTACCGTGGCAGGTTTGTTTGGCGGACCGCCGAACACCACCTACGCCGAAGTAACCGGCGCGGTGATGTTGACCAAAAACTACAACCCTAAAATCATGACGTGGGCGGCGATATTCGCCATCAGCCTGGCTTTCATCGGCAAGTTCGGCGCGCTGCTGCAAAGCATCCCGATCCCCGTCATGGGCGGAATTCTGTGCCTGTTGTTCGGCTCGATTGCTGCGGTGGGGATGAACACTTTAATCCGCCATAAAGTCGACCTCGCCGAGGCGCGCAATCTGGTGATTGTGTCGGTAACGTTGGTGTTCGGTATTGGTGGCGTCTTGATCGGCACCGGCACCGGCCCTAACGACTTTGGTCTCAAAGGCATTGCGCTGTGTGCGGTGGTTGCGATTGGCTTGAACCTGCTGCTGCCGGGCAATGACAGCTGGAAGCACAAGAAAAAACTGGAAGAGATGTTGTAACGCTAGTTGGCTCTCTTCTAGGGTGCCTCGCCAACAAATTGTTGGCGAGGCAACTTAGAAAACTACAACATTACTGGCGCTCGCTCACACAGCGTTTTGAGCGCGGCAGCCCAATTCGGGTCATCGTTCAGGCAAGGAATCAGTACCAACTCCTCCCCTCCCGCTTCGCGGAATTGCTCTTTGCCCCGATCGCCTATTTCCTCTAGGGTCTCGATGCAATCGGCAACAAATGCCGGGCACATCACCAGGATTTTTTTCGCGCCGTCTTTCGCCAGTGCAGCGAGACGCGCTTCGGTGTAGGGCTCGATCCATTTCGCACGCCCCAAGCGTGACTGGAACGACACCGACCATTTGCCATCGGCCAAGCCCAGCCGTTCGGCAAATAGTGCCGCCGTGCGCAAACACTGCGCCCGGTAACACGTTGCGATCACCTGCGCAGACGCCGTCTTGCAGCATTCGGCTCCCTTCAGACAATGATTACCGGTGGGGTCTAGCTTGTGCAGGTGCCGCTCGGGCAAGCCGTGAAAACTTAACAATAAATGATCATGGGGTTGCTGAAGCTGTGGTCGAGCGTTTTCCACCAACGCATCAAGGTATTCCGGCTGATCGTAGAACGGCTGTAGCAACGAAAACCGGATGTTCAATGACTTCGCCTTCACCACCCGCTTTGCCTCCTCGATCACCGTGGTCACGGTGCTGTCGGCAAACTGTGGGTATAACGGCGCCAGGGTCACTTTCTGAATACCCTGTGCGGCCAAACGGGTCAGTACGGTCTCGATAGAAGGCTCGCCATAACGCATTGCCAACTCGACAGGGCCCTGCCTCCACTCCTTGACCATCGCTTGCTGCAAGCGCTGACTCAGCACCACCAGCGGAGAACCCTCGTCCCACCAAATGGACGCATAAGCGTGCGCCGACTGCTCGGGGCGCTTAATCAAAATCAGCGATACCAGAAGCCGCCTAACCGGCCACGGTACGTCAATGACATAGGGGTCCATCAAAAATTGATTCAAGTAGCTTCGGACATCTGCCACCTTGGTCGAGGCCGGCGAACCCAAGTTGACCAGCAACAGCGCGTGATCGGTCATGCAGCATCCTTTGTCAGTGGCGGCCCAAGACATCATTCAGGGCCGCGTTTAAATCAGTAAATGAAAAAGTAAAGCCTGCTTCCTGAAGTCGAGCCGGTTGTGCGCGCTGGCCGCCCAGTAACAATACAGACATCTCCCCCAGCAGTGCTCTCAGTGCAAACGCTGGCAATGGCATGAACGCAGGACGGTGTAAAACAGTGCCCAGCGTTTTAGCGAACTCTCGATTGCGAACCGGGTAAGGCGCGCAGGCATTATAAAGACCTTGGGCTTGGGTCCGGTTCAACAAAAAATCAATCAGTGCGACTTGGTCCTGAATGTGAATCCATGGCATCCATTGTCGACCGCTGCCAATCGGGCCACCAACACCGAGTTTGAACGGCAACAAAAGACGCTGCAAAAACCCGCCGCCGTCAGCCAAGACCAAGCCCGTACGTACAATGACGACACGTATGCCCAGTGCCTCGGCGCGCTGCGCAGTCTCCTCCCACGCATCGCACAGGCGGCTGGCGAAATCCAAGGCGACCGGCGCTGCGTCTTCGTTCAGTTCACGCTCACCACCATCGCCGTACCAGCCAACGGCAGACCCGGAGATCAATACCCGCGGTTTATGTTCGCGACGTTCCAGCCACGCCAGCAACTGCTCCGTGAGGCCTACGCGACTTTCCCATAACAACGCTTTGCGTTTACGCGTCCAAGGCCTGTCTGCGATAGGTGCGCCCGCCAGGTTGACAACCGCATCGACCGGGTCAGCGCCTACATCATCCAGCCGGGCAATACCTCGCACTGAATCTCCGCACAATCTAAGAACCTCATCAGGCCTGCGGCTCAAGACCGTGAGCTGATGACCCTGTGACCGCCAGCTTTTGCACAGCTGGCGTCCTATCAAACCAGTACCGCCGGTCAGCAATATGTGCATGAAATGCTCCTCGCGTGGCGTTCGTCGCAAATCATTAGTCTATTGATTACCACACTCAACCTTCGTGCAGCAGTGGGATGCCAGGCAGCTACTGATTCTGCCGTCCGCCTTAACCATAGGTCATAGCGGCTCTTATCGATCTTTGCCTAGCCGTACACAATCCGGATGGGTAGTTGAGCAAACCCGATCAGGGGCCAAACTCAGATAAGCGAGTCGCATAATTCGCACGAGCAGCAAGTTATACCGAAAAACAAGATTGTACAGGTTTTAACTACGGCGTAGTCTGTACAAATAAGGTAACGAGGCCCCTATGACTGTACCCATCGCAATCATCGGTACCGGCATCGCCGGACTCTCAGCTGCCCAAGCGCTCCACAGCGCCGGGCATTCCGTTCATCTTTTTGATAAAAGCCACGGCAGTGGCGGCCGAATGTCCAGCAAACGCAGTGATGCGGGCGCTCTGGACTTGGGCGCTCAATACTTCACTGCCCGTGACAGGCGCTTCGTTGAAGTTGTACAGCAATGGCAATTGAGTGGGTACGTCGCAGTATGGGCCCCTCAGCTCTATAACTATCACGCAGGCAAGCTCAGCCCGTCGCCGGATGAGCAGACTCGCTGGGTTGGCAGCCCACGTATGAGTGCGATAACCCGAGCCATGCGCGCCGACCTTCCCGTGACCTTTTCATGCCGAATCACCGAAGTGTATCGCGGTAAACACCACTGGAGTTTGCAAGATGCTGACGGCGTCACTCACGGTCCATTCAGCCATGTCGTGATCGCCTTACCCGCCCCGCAAGCAACTACCCTGCTCGCCGCCGCGCCGAAACTCGCCAGTGTTGTAGCGGGGGTTCAAATGGAACCTACCTGGGCCGTGGCACTGGCTTTTGACACACCTCTAAAAACGCCCATGGAAGGCTGCTTCGTACAAGACAGCCCCCTTGACTGGCTAGCCCGAAATCGAAGTAAACCGGGACGTTCAAGCGCCCTTGACACGTGGGTCCTGCATGCCACCAGCGCGTGGAGCAAACAACATTTGGACCTGCCCAAAGAAGCGGTCATTGAGCACTTGCACGGCGCTTTCGCCGAGTTGGTCGGTTGCGCCATGCCTGCTCCTGCATTCACTCTTGCCCATCGCTGGCTCTATGCGCGGCCGGCTGGGGCTCATGAATGGGGCTCATTGTCCGACTCGGATTTAGGTGTTTATGTGTGTGGCGATTGGTGCCTGTCTGGCCGCGTTGAAGGTGCATGGCTTAGCGGACAAGAAGCTGCACGCCGACTGATGGAGCACTTAGAGTGAACCGACTTAACCCCCACAAGTTGCTGCTGTCGAAATGGACAGCAGCCCATCCCGAACTCCGAGAAAAACATTTTCTGGTGACCGAACTGTTTTGCGATGAGCAAGGCATAGTGCTGGAGATTGAATTACAGGCCGTCCTCACTCGGCGCACCGAACGTCTACCGTGGCTAAGCCTGCAAAACAGCGACGCTTGGCACATGGGCTGGAAATAGCAGACAGCCTTCATCCTCAGGGCTATTGCGTTCAAACCACTGCCGGTAGTTACCCGCTCAATTCGCGACAAATATTGTACAAATAAATTGACTTGTACAGTATCGAACCTATGATGATTTAAAGTTGTACAGAAGCCCATGTCTGTACAACAAAAAATCAGAGGTTTGTCATGTCTAGCGTTACCGCCCTCAGCAAACCCAAACTCGGCATCAGCGCCTGCTTGATGGGCGTTGAGGTGCGATTCAACGGCGGCCATAAAGAATCACACCTGTGTACCCAAACCCTGAAAGAGTATTTTGATTTCGTGCCTGCTTGCCCCGAGGTCGCCATTGGCATGGGCATTCCACGGGAAGCCATTCGACTGATCGGCGATCCAGACTCACCTCAGGCAATCGGGAGTGTTCATAGTGAGTTGAACGTGACCCAGGCGTTAGCTGACTACGGCGTGCACATGGCCACGCAGATGAGCGATGTGTGCGGCTATATTTTTATGCAGAAGTCACCTTCGTGCGGTCTCGAACGAGTGAAGGTGTACAAAGACAACGGTCTCCCAGCCCCGGTAGGCCGAGGGATCTACGCCCGAGCCTTTTGTGCGCAACAACCGAACCTGCCGGTTGAAGAAGACGGTCGACTAAATGATCCCGTATTACGAGAAAACTTTATCACTCGGGTGTATGCCTACGCCGATTGGCAAGCACTACTGAGTAGCGGATTGAGCCGCCGCAGCCTGACTGAATTCCACTCGCGCTACAAATACCAACTCATGGCGAACAACCCTGCTCAATACCGAGCACTGGGTAAAATGCTGGGCTCCATGGCCAAGTCAGATCCGAATGAAATTGGACCACGGTATTTCAGTGAATTGATGGACGCGTTGAAAAAATGCGCCACACGCGGCACCCACACAAATGTCCTGCAACACCTCAATGGGTATTTCAAAAACACCATGAACCAGGACGACCGAGAGGAAATGCAGCGACTGATCGGCCAATATCGGCGCGGCGTGGTGCCACTGGTGGTGCCACTGACCCTGCTCAAACACCACTTGCGACAGCATCCGGATGCCTACCTGGCACAGCAGGTTTACCTCCAACCGCATCCGGAAAATCTCGGTTTGCGCAATGCGATCTGACTCATGAAAAATCTAACCGATCAAGCGCACAACGCACAGCCGGAATCGAGGCGCGCCGAATACCAATTGGCGCTGGAACACGGCTGGCTGCCTATTCGCGAAGTTGCTCGGCAAACCGGAGTCAATGCGGTAACGCTTCGGGCGTGGGAACGGCGCTATGGATTGGTGATACCTCAGCGCACGGCTAAAGGTCATCGGCTGTATTGCGCCGAACATGTGCAACGAATTTTTTTGATTCTCACTTGGCTCAATCGTGGAGTGTCTGTCAGTCAGGTCAAGCAACTGATTGATATGCCGCAACCGATCACCCATGACCCCGCAAACGATTGGGACAATCTACGTCAGACATTGCTAATTGCCATTGGCCAACTGGCTGAACGCAAAGTTGATGAAACTATTAATCAGGCGATGGCGCTGTACCCACCGCGCACCCTTTGCGAACAACTTCTTTTGCCATTGCTAACCGAACTGGAACAGCGTTGGCAGGGACAATTCGGCGCGCAACTGGAGCGAATTTTTTTCTACTCATGGCTTCGTAGCAAGTTGGGCGCACGGATCTACTACAACAATCGTCAACTCAATGGCACGCCCCTGCTGCTGGTCAATCAGTCTGACTTACCTCTAGAACCGCATCTTTGGCTAACCGCTTGGTTAATCAGTAGCAGCGATTGTCCGGTGGAAGTATTCGATTGGCCCGTGCCCGTCGGTGAGTTGGCGTTGGCCGTCGAATACCTACAAGCCCGGGGGCTGCTGCTGTATTCCAGTAAGGCGTTGAGCGTGAATCTGTTGCCCAAACTCTTGGCCAACATAGCCTGCCCCAAACTGATTGTCGGACCAACGGTATGCATCCATTGCGCCGAGCTGTCCGTATCTACTACCGAGATTGACGGACTGACACTGGCCGAAGATCCGCTTGCTGCCCAGACCATACTGCACAAACTCGGGCTTATTTAAGGTGTGAATATGCAACTGGTTTGGCTGCGCAGCGATCTGCGCTCACATGACAACACTGCGATAACCGCTGCGATGCAACGCGGTCCGACGATCGCTGTTTACCTGATCAGCCCAGGGCAATGGCAAGCCCATGACGACGCAGCCTGCAAGGTTGATTTCTGGCTGCGGAATTTGTCCGAACTAAGCCAATCGCTGAAAAAAATAAATGTACCGCTATTGATTCGCTACGCGGATACCTGGAACCAAGCGCCAAGCGTGCTGCTTGAGCTCTGCAAACAGCACAATGTAGAAGCCCTGCACCTTAACGACGAATATGGCATCCACGAGATGACGCGTGACCGGGCCGTTAGTGAAACGCTGCAAGATGCAGGGATTCATGTTTATAACCATTTAGATCAGCTGTTCTTCAAGCCCGGCAGCGTGCTGACCAAATCGGGTAACTATTTTCAGGTCTATAGTCAGTTTCGCAAAGCGTGTTACTCACGCATGAACCTATCAATACCGCCGCTGGTTCAGCGCCCAACCGCCCAGCCAGAACTGTCTATTAACAGTGACACCGTGCCAACCAGCGTTGCAGGCTTTACGCCGCCTACTGAAGCCGTGCGCGGGCTGTGGCCGGCGGGAGAAGAGGAAGCCCGACGGCGCCTGGAATTGTTCACCGACGAACAGATCAACTATTACGAAAGCGAGCGCGATTTTCCTGCGAAACCTGGCACAAGCCAACTATCGGCATACCTCGCCGCAGGCGTTATATCACCTCGCCAGTGCCTCCATGCAGCCTTGCGAAGTAATCACGGTGAATTCGACACCGGTAATATCGGCGCAGTCACTTGGATAAACGAGTTGCTGTGGCGAGAGTTTTACAAACATATTCTGGTCGGTTATCCACGGGTTTCGCGTCACTGTGCGTTTCGCCCTGAGACCGAAGCGGTGCAATGGCGTGACGCGCCTGCCGACCTGGCCGCCTGGCAAGAAGCGCGCACCGGCCTGCCGATCATTGACGCCGCCATGCGCCAACTGCTGGATACCGGCTGGATGCATAACCGTCTACGGATGGTTGTTGCGATGTTTTTAACTAAAAATCTATTGATCGACTGGCGCCTTGGCGAACGATTTTTTATGCAGCACCTGATCGACGGCGACTTGGCAGCCAATAATGGTGGTTGGCAATGGAGCTCATCGACCGGCACTGATTCCGCCCCGTACTTTCGAATTTTCAACCCGCTAAGCCAATCGGAACGATTCGACGGCGAAGGCCTCTTTCTTAAGCACTGGCTGCCGGAGTTGGCAAATCTGAATAAAAAAGAAGTTCATAACCCGGCTACGGCAGGCGGCTTGTTCGGCGTCGCCAACTACCCCAAACCCATCGTGGATTTAGGTCTAAGCCGCCTAAGAGCACTGGCTGCCTTCAAGAGCCTGCCCCATCGCCAGCAAGGGGAAAATCTAAGTGAGTGATTATCTACGTCGCTTTGCTCACAGCTTCGCAGCTCTGGACAAAGATTCGATGGATCAACTTGGCGAGCTCTATAGCGATGACGTGGTCTTTACCGACCCTCTTCACGAGGTCACCGGCCTCAGTAACGTAAAGCGTTACTTCGAAGAGCTGTACGGCAATGTCAGCCAGCTGCGCTTCGAGTTTTACGCGTTCGATCAGGTGCGCGAAGGCAAAGGTTATCTGCGCTGGACCATGAGTTTTCGTCATCCACGGCTAAACGCCGGGCAGCTGATCCGCGTTGAGGGGTGTTCGCATCTGCTGTGGAACGACAAGGTTTATCAACACCGCGATTTTTTCGATGCGGGCGCCATGCTTTACGAACACGTGCCGATCTTGGGCCGAGCCATATTGTGGTTAAAGGGGAGAGTTGCATGACGCCCAATCCAAACGTTCGCCGAATTTGGCTGACCGGCGCTAGCAGTGGAATAGGCTTGGCGTTGGCAGAAGAACTGCTCAAAGCCGGACATCGCGTTGCATTAACTGCGCGCACGGTTGGGCCATTGGAAATACTGGATAAACGCTATCCCCAACAAGTCCTGCTGGCACCTGGCGACCTCACTGACAGCGAACAGGTCAAACAAATTGGCGAGCGTATCGCTCAAATTTGGGGCGCTCTTGACTCCGCAATTTTAAACGCTGGCACCTGCGAATACGTCGACAGTAGAAATTTCGATGCTGCCATGATCGAGCGGGTAATCCGAACTAATTTAATCGCCAGCAGCTATTGCGTGCAGGAAGCCCTGCCCTTGCTGCGTAGCGGAAAAAAACCGCATCTAGTGGCCGTTGCCAGTTCGGTGACTTACCTGCCCCTGACCCGGGCTGAAGCCTATGGCGCCTCCAAAGCAGGCTTGCGATACCTGTTCGAGGCTTTGCGCATCGACCTGGCTCATGAAGGCATTGACGTAACCATCGTCAGCCCCGGTTTCGTCGACACACCACTGACCGCAAGTAACGACTTTCCGATGCCTATGCGCTGGCCTGTAGACAAAGCCGCCCGGCACATCGCCGAGCGTTTGCAGCGCTCACACCGTCCGCTGGAGATAGCCTTCCCCACCGCCTTTATTCTCAGCCTACGGCTGATAGCGATGCTGCCCAAACGCCTGCAACTTTTGCTCGGCAAACACTTGGCCCGCACATCGAGCACGGAGAAGGTAACTCCATGAAAATCGCGATCATTGGCAGCGGTATATCCGGGCTGACCACGGCGTATTTACTCAACCGCCGTAATGACATCAGCGTCTTCGAGGCCGCTGACTGGGTGGGCGGTCACACGCACACCGTGAATGTCACGGTTGACGGCACAAGCCACGCCATTGATACCGGTTTTATCGTGTTTAACGACTGGACCTACCCCAATTTTATTCGGCTGCTGGGCACCCTAGGTGTCTCGTTTAAAGCCACAGAAATGAGTTTCTCAGTCTGCGACCCCAGCGCCGGCATTGAGTACAACGGTAATTCCCTTAACAGCCTGTTTGCTCAGCGCAGCAACCTTTGCTCACCCTCATTTTGGTTAATGCTACGCGACATCCTACGCTTCAATCGTGAGGCGCTAGATGACCTCCAAAGTCAGCGCATTGCCGTGAATACCACTTTGGGTGCGTACCTGAAAAGTGGCGGATACGGACGGCGTTTTACAGAACACTACATCGTGCCTATGGGCGCGGCGATCTGGTCGATGTCTCTCGCCGACATGCTGAGCTTCCCGCTGCAATTTTTTGTACGTTTCTTCAAAAACCACGGTTTGCTTTCGGTCAGTAACCGACCGCAATGGTGCGTAGTAGAAGGTGGCTCCAGCCGCTATATAGACCCGTTGATCGCTTCGTTCCGCGACAAAATTCGGCTTAACTGCCCGGTGGATCGGGTCGAGCGCGATGATCAGGGCGTGGTGATTCACAGCGCAGCGGGCAGTGAGCGCTTTGACAAAGTAGTGTTCGCTTGCCACAGCGACCAAGCCTTAAAAATGCTGACGAAACCGAGCGCAGCCGAGCAAGAAATTCTGGGAGCCCTGCTCTACGCCGACAACGACGTGGTACTGCACACCGACATCCAGTTATTGCCCAAACGCCCTTTGGCCTGGGCCAGTTGGAACTATCGCCTAGGCGGTGATGAGCAGCATTTAGCGGCAGTTACCTATGACATGAACATCCTGCAGGGGCTTAAATCCAACACGCGCTTTTGCGTCAGTCTTAACCAGACAGCGGCCATAGACCCGAGCAAAATCCTCGCCCGCTACCGCTATTCCCATCCTCAATACAGCCTGACGGCCGTTGCGGCACAAGCGCGCTGGGAAGAACTGTTTGGTGCTCAGCACTCTTATTACTGCGGCGCCTATTGGGCTAACGGCTTTCATGAAGACGGCGTAGTCAGCGGCCTGCGAGTTGCCCAAGCGTTTGGGGAACTGCTGTGAATAGCGCCCTTTACTGCGGCTGGATCGCTCATAGGAGGTTCTCGCCTAAAGCCCACGACTTTCGGTATCGGATTGGCCTGCTGTACTTGGACCTCGCCGAACAAGAAGAGGTACTTGCGTTGTCGCCACTGGCCGGCAGTAGTCGGTTTGCGCCCTTTTCATTTCGCCAAACTGATTATCTAAAGACCTATACCCAGCGTGGAGTTCCACTGATGGACGCGGTGCGTGAGCTGGTCGGCGCAGCGCTCAGTCATACACCTCTGGGCAAAATCTGCCTGCTAACCCAAGCCCGCAGTTGGGGTCTGTCGTTCAACCCGGTCAGTTTCTTTTATTGTTACGAGAGCGACGGCCAGCTGGCAGCCATTGTGTGCGAAGTCACCAATACGCCGTGGGGCGAGCATTACCACTACGTGCTACCCGCTGAAGGTGATACGCATCAACATTTTGCGGTCGCCAAGGCTTTTCATGTCTCGCCGTTTTTGCCACGGGACCTGGAGTACCGAATGAGTTTTAGCCCGCCGGCGGAAAAGTTAGGAGTGCACATGGCTGACTGGCAAGGCGAACTCAAAGTGTTCGACGCAACGCTGAACCTGGAACGACTAGACCTGAACCGCGCCAGCCTGCACCGTTATTTGCTCCAATACCCCTGGATGACGGCCAAGACGTGTCTGGCAATTTATTGGCAAGCGTTGCGTTTGCTAATCAAACGAATGCCAATTTTTTCCCATCAGGCTGCTGACGCCGCCTTTCGTATTGCCGCCGTGCAACCCAAGGATTCTCGCCATGAAAAGTAGCAGCGTAACGGCAAATATCAGCACTAACAGCCTGACGACGAACCTCCTTCGACGCGGTGTTCTGCGTCAACTGGCACGACTGCAACGCGGGCAGCTGGTAGTCACTGAAGGCAATGATCGCCAGGTATTTGGCGCAGCCGGCGCAGTGTTGCAAGGGCAAATCACGGTGGTTGATCCCGCCACCTGGGGCATGGTTGCCAGCAACGGTTCAATAGGGGCGGGGGAGGCGTTTATTCATGGCTATTGGACCACCCCAGACCTGACTGCCGTTATTCGGGTATTGGTCAGCAACCTGGAAGTACTAGATGCGATGGAAGGTGGACTGGCTAAACTCAGTCGGCCATTCATTCATGGCTTGCACTGGCTGAATCGCAATACGCGCAAAGGTTCGCAGAAAAATATTGCGGCGCACTACGACCTCGGCAACGAGCTGTTCGAACAGTTTCTCGATCCGACCATGATGTATTCCGCCGCGCAATTTCTCAGTGCCGATGACACGCTGGAGCAGGCGCAGTTGAACAAGCTCGAGCGTATCTGCCAAAAACTGGTGCTCAAACCGTCGGACCATTTATTGGAAATCGGTACGGGCTGGGGCAGCATGGCTATCTACGCTGCACAGAAGTACGGTTGCCGCGTGACCACTACCACGCTGTCTAAAGAACAATTTGCCTACACTGAAAAACGCGTCATCCAGCTCGGGTTGCAGAATCAAGTAACACTGCTGCTGGAGGATTATCGCGACCTCACTGGCGAATACGACAAGCTAGTGTCTATAGAAATGATCGAAGCTGTGGGTCACCAATTTTTACCGACCTATTTCAAACAGTGCGCGCACCTGTTGAAGAGCAACGGATTGATGCTTATTCAAGCCATTACGATTCGTGAGCAACGTTACGAACAGGCGAAGAACACCGTCGATTTTATTCAACGTTACATTTTTCCAGGGGGCGCCCTACCCTCAGTGCAGCGCATGCTGGAAGTGGTGGGGCGCGATACCGACATGAACCTGATGCATATGGAAGACTTTGGCTTACATTACGCACGAACGCTGCGGATGTGGCACGACAACTTTCGCCACGCTCACGGCTATTTGATGGAGTTAGGCTACGATGATTATTTCTTGCGGCTTTGGGAATTCTACCTGTGCTACTGCGAAGGGGGGTTTCTCGAACGCACCATCGGCACCGCGCAATTGCTGCTAGCCAAACCCGACGCCATGCCACAACCGCTGCTTGGACGGTTTGATGCGTAAGCGCCTAGCCAACGCGTTATTGTTCCAAATCGGTTGGTTTGCCTGCGTACTGGGCGGCAATAGTCTTTGGCTATTGTTGGCTGGGGTGGTACTGGCGATGCATCTATTGTGGATAAGTTCGTGGCGCACGGAAGGTCCGCTGGTAGTTAGCGTGGCACTTATAGGTACGTTGATCGACAGCCTGTTGCTGAAATCAGGTGTTTTCAGTTTCGCCAGCGAAGGGCTGTTGATTCCCCTGTGGCTGATGGTGCTATGGGCTGTTTTGGCCACCACGCTCAACCACTGTTTGGATTGGACCGCCACACCGTGGTGGCGCGCCAGTGTGCTGGGCGCAATCGGCGGTCCGATGTCGTATTACGCGGGGTCAAAGATGGCTGGGGTTTATCTGCCACTGGGACTTTGGCCGAGCATGCTGTTGCTGGGTATTATCTGGGCGGTGTTGTTTCCGCTCTTACAGAAGTTGGCAAAAATTTATAAGCAACATGCCTGGATATAAAGATGGTGTTTTGTCGCTACGGTCACACGAGTGCGACGCAACGGCATACACTGCGCGCCTATGACAACCACCAATATTCCGCTGACTCAACTCCCCGCAGAACCGGCCATCACGTGTTCGACCTGTGCAGCCTGCTGCTGCCAACTGGAAGTGATGCTGATCACTGACACTGGCGTGCCTGAGCGTTACATCGTTAACGACGATTGGGGTGGCGAGGTCATGCTGCGGTTGGATGACGGCTGGTGTGCAGCCTTGGATCGCAACACCATGCTGTGCACCATCTACGAAAAACGCCCATTGATTTGTCGCGAGTTCGAGGCAGGTGCTGAAGATTGCCTGAACGAACGCCGCGGTATAGCCACGGCGTATCGGTAATTATTTCTGCCGCCAGGTTCCGGCGAAGCCAACGAACGGTGCCAGGAGACACGCAATCCGAGAACCTGAATTTCTGGAGCCGACTTGTTGGCAAAGGAATCTCGCGGGGAGTCAGTCACCCCACCTCGCTAACACGCTTGCGCCTACAGAGAGCTGAACTGAGCCCCAAAAGTTGGACATAGATCCAATCTCTGGGGCGCATTTCAAGCAACAAGGATTGAGGTCATCTCCCGCCGTCGTTCAAACCTAGAACGGAACCGTGTAGTGCAGCGCGTAAGTCTCTATACCCGCATTTGGCTCTTTGATGCCGCCGTTGGAATAATGCATCGCACGAATACCCACTTCATGCCCACCGGCAAAACGCAAACCAAACCCGACGCGGTCTTCGAATAGAAAAGCGGTGCTTAGATTCTGCCCTTCCACACGTGTACTGGAAAATACCGCCACGCCAATACCCGCTTCCAGATAAGGCTTAATGCTTGCCGAACCGAATT
The DNA here is from genome assembly GCF_035019745.1 of Pseudomonas sp. 10S5. Taxonomy (NCBI): domain Bacteria; kingdom Pseudomonadati; phylum Pseudomonadota; class Gammaproteobacteria; order Pseudomonadales; family Pseudomonadaceae; genus Pseudomonas; species Pseudomonas sp. 10S5. Next base: position 71,706 of record NZ_JASJVL010000010.1, on the reverse strand, counting down.
CATAAACAAAAACTGGCGAAAACGACAAGCTGTTATTGCCTGATGTCTTGTTTCCGGTCCAATAGGTATAAGCACCGTTCCAATAGCCCGTCAGTCGCCCAACGTCTGTCTGGAACCAGCTTTTATCCCAATCAAACTGCACGCCCAATCGGTAAGTCTGCGTCGACTCCCCTGTCTCCCCGACTGACAACTCAAGACCCGCTGCTTGAGCAATAAAACTTTGCCCCATTAATGCGGCCGCAATCGCAGCCAAACAAAACAGTCGCTTCATCAGAAACACCCTATTTACATAACGTTTCAGGAATTTTTTTAATCACAGACTTTTTATAGAAATCCCGACGCCCGCTTAAGTTCCAGCCCAACTCTGCGCCTTTGACACATTTTTTACATTGCGAAGAATCGCACATCGCCAGATTTATTCCATAGCAATGGCAATATGTTTTTAAAAACCTCTGGAGAGGCGCTGGTCCAGAAGTGCGTTTCTTGAGCGGGGCCTTGCGCCAGCAAGTTGCGCTGGCCAAGTAAACGTTGAAGCTGACGCGCTACAGCGCCACCAGTGTCGATCAGACTAATGGACTTCGGGATCATTTCGCGCAGCAGCGGTTTGAGGAAGGGATAGTGCGTGCAACCCAAAATAATGGTGTCGCAGCCCGCAGCCAGCAAAGGTTCGACGTAACTGCGCAGCAAAGTGTGAATAACAGGGCTGACCAAGTCTCCGGTTTCGATCAACTCGACCAGGCCCGGGCACGGCTGAGTAATCACCTGCACATCAATGGCGAATCGATCAAGTAACGCTGCGAATTTTGCGCTTTGTAGCGTGCCCGTGGTTGCCAATACCCCGATCACGCCGCTTCGAGTCGCCGCTGCAGCCGGTTTGACGGCGGGCTCCATGCCGACGATGGGCCAGTCTGGATAACGCTGGCGCAAATCGGCGACCCCAGCCACCGTGGCGGTATTGCACGCCAGCACCAGCGCTTTAGCACCTTGTACATGGAAAAAATCAGCGATGACCGCACAGCGTTGACGAATGAACTCGGTGGTTTTCTCGCCATAGGGAATGTGACCGCAGTCAGCCACGTACAGTAATGATTCGTTGGGCAACAGGCTGCGAATCTCACCTAAAACCGATAATCCACCCACCCCGGAATCGAATACTCCGATGGCCGCTTCATTTTTTTTAGTCATGCGCGCAGGCACAGACACTGCACGCAGGATCTCGTTTGACCCTGATTTCCCGAAAGCGGCTGGTCAAGGCATCAACCAACAATAGCCGCCCCACCATAGGCTCTCCAAAGCCGGCAAGCAGCTTCAATGCTTCCAACGCCTGTAAACTGCCGACCACCCCAACCAAGGGGCCAATCACGCCCGCTTCGCTGCACGTCAATTCGTCTTCGTTGCCGTGACCGTAAAGGCAGTGATAGCAAGGGCTCTCGGCACGCCGGGGATCGAATACCGATAACTGGCCTTCAAGGCGAATCGCTGCACCACTGACCAACGGTTTGCGGGCGGCGACACAGGCCGCATTTACCGCTTCGCGAGTGCCAAAGTTGTCGGAGCAATCGAGGACCAGATCCACTGACGCAACGACTGCCGCCAGGCTGTCGGCGTCGAGAGCACTGCTATGGGCAATTAATTTCAATTCCGGGTTGAGGGCCGTAAGACGTTCGATGGCCGAATCGACTTTACTCTGCCCCACGCTGCGGCTGTCATGAATGATCTGCCGTTGCAGATTGGTCAGGTCCACGGTGTCGAAGTCGGCCAAATGCAGTTCACCGACCCCGGCCGCCGCCAAGTACAAAGCCACCGGAGAACCAAGACCACCAAGGCCAACGATCAGTGCACGGCTGTTTTTGAGACGTAACTGACCCTCGATATCAACGTGCTGCAACAAAATCTGTCGGCTGTAACGCAACAGTTCCGAGTCAGTCAGCATGGACGGCGGCCCAGGGTAATTCGTTCATGGCTGCCCAAGTCCATGCGGCTATGAATACGTTCGAACCCTTCGCCAGCCAGCAGGTCACGCACGGCAGCAGCCTGATCGTAACCGTGCTCAAGCAGCAACCACCCACCCGCCTCGAGATGTTCAGGCGCCTGCGCAATAATCAGACGTATGTCATCCAGGCCATCAACCCCCGCCACCAGCGCGCTGCTCGGCTCAAAACGCACATCACCCACTGACAGGTGGGGATCGGCAGCCGCTATATAAGGGGGATTGCTAATGATCAGATCGAAACGCTGCCCCTGGAGGGCGCTGAACCAGTGGCTTTTCAGGACGATGGCGTTATCCAGGTGCAGCCGATGACGATTGCGCTCCGCCAAGGCCACGGCTTCCGGCACGCGGTCTACAGCGGTCACAACCCAGGCTGGACGCTCATTTGCCAGCGCCAAGGCAATTGCTCCGGTGCCGGTACCGAGGTCGAGCACCGTCACCGGCGCCAATGTCGGCGTTGCTGCATGCAATTCCAGCGCTGCCTCAACCAACAGCTCAGTGTCAGGCCGAGGAATCAGCGTGTGCGGTGCGACTTCCAGGTCAAGCTTCCAGAAACCTTGCTGGCCCAGAATATAAGCCACCGGTTCACCTGTTCGCCGCCGCGCCAAGTAGGACGCGAACATCAGCGCCGCTTCGGTGCTGACTATTCGTTCTGGCCATGTGTGCAAAAAGCTTCGAGGCTTTCCCAGAGCTGCTGCCAACAGTAACTCCACATCCAGACGCGCAGTCGGCGAATCAGGAAGCTCGGCGCCTCTTAACAAGCTGGCGATAATCGTCATTTATTCACCCAATGCTGCAAGTTGATCGGCCTGATACTCAGCTAGAAGTGGCTCTATCACTGCATCGACTCCGCCCGCCAAAACTTCATCAAGAGAATACAGCGTCAAGTTGACACGGTGATCCGTCACCCGCCCCTGAGGGAAGTTGTACGTGCGAATTCGTTCGGATCGGTCGCCCGAGCCCACCAACAGTTTACGCTCGCTGGCGATGGCATTGGCTGCCGCGCTGGTTTGCTGATCATTGAGTTTTGCTGATAGCCAAGACATCGCCCGCGCGCGGTTTTTGTGCTGGGAACGCTCCTCTTGGCACTCAACGACAATACCGGTCGGCAAGTGAGTTATACGCACTGCCGAGTCGGTCTTGTTGACATGCTGGCCGCCTGCGCCTGAAGACTTATAAGTATCCACCCGCAGGTCGGAGGAATTGATTTCAATTACTTGCTGCTCATCAGGTTCTGGCAAGACCGCCACGGTGCAAGCAGACGTATGGATTCGGCCCTGGGATTCGGTCTCTGGAACGCGTTGTACTCGATGCGCGCCGGACTCGAATTTCAATTTGCCATAGACGTTTTCGCCTTCGACACGAGCAATGACTTCTTTAAAGCCGCCATGCTCGCCAATATTCTCAGAGAGAATTTCCACGCGCCAGCCACGGCGCTCGGCATAACGCGAATACATACGGAACAAATCGCCGGAGAATATCGCTGCTTCATCACCACCGGTGCCAGCACGAATTTCCAGAAAGACATTGCGGCCGTCATTTGGGTCTTTTGGCAGCAACATGCGTTGCAATTGACCTTCGAGGTCAATTAACCGGGCTTTGGCTTCACGAACTTCCTCGCTGGCCATTTCACGCATATCCGGGTCGCTGTCTTTGAGCAATGCCTGCGCGGCTTCCATATCGCTCACGACTTTGAGCAACTGAATGTAAGTCACGACAATCGGTTCTACTTCAGCGTATTCGCGGGAATAGGCGCGAAATTTATTTTGCTCGGAAATGACTTCGGCATCGCCCAGCAGTGCGGTCAATTCCTCGTAGCGGTCATTGAGGATGTCCAGCTTATTGAGCAGTGAAGCTTTCATTGCGGGGGTTTATCCGTCGAGCCCTCATCAAGGGCAAAAAGTTCCTGGGCCATGGCCAGCGCATCAAGGCGGCCCTCGGCTGTCAGCTTTTTCAGTTGCACACTAGGTGCATGCATCAGTTTGTTCGTTAGGCCGCGAGCCAGCTGCATCAGCACGTCTTCAGCACTGCCGCCGTTGGCCAGCATCCGTTGTGCTTTGAGCAGTTCGTCATCTCGCAGGCGCTCGCTTTGCTGGCGGTAGGCTTTAAGCACATCCACCGCCGCCAATTCGCGCAGGCGCAGCATAAAATCGTTGGCGCCAATCATCACCAGTTCTTCAGCTGCTTGCGCGGCGCCTTGGCGACTCTTGAGGTTTTCAGCAACCACTTCGTGCAGGTCATCGACGCTATAAAGGTAAACGTCGTCCAATTCACCGACTTCAGGCTCAATGTCCCGAGGAACAGCGATATCCACCATGAAAATCGGTTTGTGCTTACGCAGCTTCAAGGCGCTTTCCACCGCACCCTTGCCCAAAATCGGCAACTGACTGGCAGTAGAGCTGATAACGATGTCGCTGTTGACCAGCTCTGCGGGAATGTCTGAAAGCAACACCGCGTGCGCGCCAAATTCGGCAGCCAGGATACTGGCGCGTTCCAGCGTGCGATTGGCCACTACAATACGCTTCACGCCCAGTTCGTGCAGGTGTCGGGCGACCAATGTAATGGTTTCACCTGCGCCAATCAGCAACGCCTGACTGCGTTGCAAGTCGCTGAAAATCTGTTTCGCCAAACTTACCGCGGCAAACGCAACCGATACCGGGTTTTCACCGATGGCCGTTTCAGTACGCACCTGTTTGGCTGCGTTGAACGTGGCCTGAAACAGTCGACCGAGCAGTGGGCCGATGGTCCCTGCTTCCCGTGCAACGGCGTACGCGGATTTCATTTGGCCAAGAATCTGTGGCTCGCCCAATATCAGTGAGTCAAGCCCCGAGGCCACCCGCATCATGTGACGAACTGCCGCATCATCTTCGTGCACATAAGCGCTGGCCCGCAGCTCTTCCAGGCTCAAATGATGATAATCGGCCAACCAACGCAGAACCGAGTCGGCAGCGATGTTGTCGTGTTCGATGTAAAGCTCACTGCGATTGCAGGTCGAGAGGATTGCAGCTTCGCGGCTATCGGTGAGACGGCAAAGCTGCTGCAACGCCTCTACCAACAGCTCAGGCGTAAATGCCACGCGCTCGCGGACATCGACTGAGGCAGTCTTATGGTTAATACCGAGTGCAAGGAAGGCCATTCAAGGTCGCTGATGGTGACGTGAAGCCGGCAATTGTCCTACTTCGCCTGATTCAGAACAACTACCGCAGACTATTGTCCTAATAGGGATGCTCACTTGATACCGATAATCTGGGGTGTTTTCATCCAGGAATCGGGCAAGCCGAGTAGTTTTCGCACCGGCTGTGGGTTTGCTCCAAGGCTTGTGTCATGATGATCTGACCGCAGGTAAGTCGTCCTTTCCCTATATATGAATAGATCCTCCGCGTTATTTCTCGCCTTTGTCTTTTTAAACGGCTGCCAAGCCTTGGCTCCCGTTTCTCCGGACGCAACCGCTCCGGCCTTAGACACAACACCCGCGCCTGTCGCCAAGCCGCAGGTCTATAGCTCATTTTCTCAAGACACGGTTGTCAGCCTGTTGGCAGCGGAGCTGGCTGGCCAGCGCAATCGCTTCGACATCGCCCTGGATAATTACGTCACTCAGGCGGTCAACACCCAGGACCCCGGGGTTTCCGAGCGAGCTTTCCGGATTGCCGAGTACCTGGGCGCCGATCAGGCTGCACTGGAAACATCGTTAATCTGGGCGAAAAACGACCCCACCAATCTTGAAGCTCAACGCGCTGCAGCAATTCAACTGGCCCGCGCCGGACGCTACGACGAATCCATGGCGGATATGGAGAAGGTACTTCAAGGGCAAGGCGATACGCATTTCGACTTCTTGGCACTGTCTGCTGCAGAAACCGATGTAGATACGCGCAATGGTCTGTTGAAAAGCTTTGACCGTCTGCTTAAGAAATATCCGAAGAACGGCCAACTGATATTTGGTAAAGCCTTACTCCTTCAGCAAAACGGTGATACCGAAGCGGCCTTGAAGTTGCTGGAAGACAATCCGCCGACTGACGGTGAGGTTGCACCTATTCTGTTGCGAGCACGCATTCTTCAAGGAATGGACCGTGGCAAAGAAGCCCTGCCCATCCTGCAAAAAAACATCAAAAAATACCCTGATGATAAACGTCTGCGCTTGACATACGCACGGATGCTGGTCGAGCAGAATCGCATAGATGAGGCCAAGATCGAGTTCTCAAGTCTGGTGCAGCAATTCCCGGACGACGACGAACTGCGTTATTCACTGGCGCTTGTCTGCCTTGAGGCCAAAGCTTGGGACGAAGCCGTCGGTTACCTCGAAGACTTGATCGGTCGCGGCAGTCACGTTGATTCGGCGCACCTGAACCTCGGTCGTGTTGACGAAGAACGCAACGCTGCTGACAAAGCCCTGATTGAATATGCCCAAGTTGGCCCCGGCAACGATTACTTGGCCGCACAGTTACGTCAGGCAGATATTTTGATGAGTCACGGCCGTACCGCTGAAGCGTCCAAACTTCTGGCTTCGGCACGTGATGCTCAGCCCGATTACGCGGTCCAGTTGTATTTGATCGAAGCGCAGACACTGGAAAACAGCAAGCAATTTGATCAGTCATCGCGCGTGTTGGAACTGGCGCTGAAGCAATTTCCTGATGACCTGAACTTGCTCTATACCCGCGCCATGCTGGCGGAAAAACGCAACGATCTGGTGCAGATGGAAAAAGACCTTCGCGCCATCCTGAAGCGCGAACCAGACAATGCCATGGCGCTGAACGCATTGGGTTACACGCTTTCAAACCGTACAACGCGCTACGCCGAAGCTAGAGAGCTGATCGAACGCGCCCATCACCTTAACCCGGAAGACCCGGCAGTCCTCGACAGCCTCGGCTGGGTGAACTACCGCTTGGGCAACCTTGATGAAGCTGAACGCCTACTGCGACAAGCCCTGAAACGCTTCCCCGACCATGAAGTAGCCGCTCACTTGGGCGAAGTCTTATGGGCCAAAGGCAACCAGCGCGAAGCTCGCAAAGTCTGGGGCAAGGCCCTTGAACAACAACCTGACAGCCCAATTCTGCGCAGCACTCTGCGGCGCCTGACCGGATCTGAGACTCTTTAATTTTATGTTTTTGCGCCACGTTATAGTTTTTAGCTTGATCACCCTGCTCGCCGGCTGCGCCGGTTTTACTAACCGCGAAGCCGTGCAGGGCCAAGGCAGCCCCGCGCAATGGCGCGAACATAAAGCACAACTGAGCAGCCTGGACGGCTGGCAAATTAGCGGCAAGGTGGGTATTCGTGCGCCCAAGGATTCGGGGAGCGGCACCTTGTTCTGGTTACAGCGACAAGACTATTACGACATCCGACTATCTGGTCCCTTGGGACGCGGCGCAGCACGATTGACAGGTCGTCCAGGCACCGTGGCGCTAGAAGTCGCCAACCAGGGACGCTTCGAGGCCTCCAACCCCGAAGACCTCCTACAAGCGCAGTTAGGCTGGAAGTTACCGGTCTCGCATTTGGTGTGGTGGGTGCGTGGCCTTCCTGCCCCGGACAGCAAAAGCAAACTGACGCTCGACGGTGACAGTCGCCTTGCCAGCCTTGAACAAGATAATTGGCAAGTCCAATACCTCAGCTATTCGGAACAGAACGGCTACTGGTTGCCCGAGCGCATCAAGCTGCATGGGCAAGACCTTGATGTCACCCTGGTGATCAAGGACTGGCAGCCGCGCAAATTGGGGCAGTGAGCATGATGACTGAACGCTTGACGCTGCCCGCGCCGGCCAAGCTCAACCTTATGCTACATATTCTCGGCCGTCGCGCTGATGGCTACCACGAACTGCAAACACTATTTCAGTTTCTCGATTACGGCGACGAACTCAGTTTTGCAATACGCGATGACGGCCGCATCCAGCTACAAACTGACATTCCAAATGTCTCCCACGACTCCAATCTGATCGTCAGAGCCGCTCGCGCACTGCAAAAACAGGCTGGCAGTAGCCTTGGCGCAGACATTTGGCTGGAAAAACGCCTGCCCATTGGAGGGGGAATCGGCGGTGGAAGCTCCGATGCAGCTACTACTTTGCTGGGCCTTAATCACCTGTGGAAACTCGGCTGGGAAGAAGATCGTTTGGCCGCTCTAGGCCTTACACTGGGCGCAGACGTCCCGGTTTTCGTACGTGGCCACGCAGCTTTTGCCGAAGGTGTCGGAGAAATATTGACCCCTGTAGACCCCGAAGAACCGTGGTATCTGGTGCTTGTGCCGCAAGTATCTGTAAGTACAGCAGAAATTTTTTCAGATCCGCTGTTGACACGTGACACTCCTCCAATTAAAGTGCGCCCCGTTCTTGAGGGAAACAGTCGAAATGACTGTCAACCAGTTGTAGAGAGGCGTTATCCAGCCGTTCGTAACGCTTTGAATTTGCTGGGCAAATATGCCGACGCAAAATTAACTGGTACTGGAAGTTGTGTGTTTGGGGCCTTCCCAAACAAAGCTGAAGCTGATAAAGTCTCGGCCCTTCTAACAGAGACCCTTACAGGGTTTGTAGCGAAGGGGAGCAACGTTTCGATGTTGCACCGCAAGCTGCAAGAGCTGTTCTAAGAACTGAGTGCTGGGCACTCAGATGCAACAATTACAGGGGCGTCGCCAAGCGGTAAGGCAGCAGGTTTTGATCCTGCCATGCGTTGGTTCGAATCCAGCCGCCCCTGCCATTTTCTATACTCATCCAGGTATACCCTCAGCCGGCAGGTAGTGCGCGTGTCCAAGATGATGGTTTTTACGGGGAACGCCAACCCCGATCTAGCTCGACGTGTAGTACGTCAGCTACATATCCCACTAGGTGATATCTCCGTCGGTAAGTTCTCCGATGGTGAAATCAGCGCTGAGATTAACGAAAACGTTCGCGGTAAAGACGTGTTCATTATTCAGCCGACTTGTGCCCCAACGAACGATAACCTGATGGAACTGGTAGTGATGGCAGACGCCTTCCGCCGCTCCTCGGCTTCTCGTATCACTGCGGTAATCCCATACTTTGGTTATGCCCGTCAGGATCGCCGTCCGCGCTCCGCACGTGTAGCAATCAGCGCAAAAGTTGTGGCTGACATGCTGACGGTAGTCGGGATTGATCGTGTTCTAACGGTTGATCTGCATGCTGACCAAATTCAGGGATTTTTCGATATTCCGGTAGATAACATCTACGGCTCCCCAGTATTGGTGGATGACATTGAAGATCAACGCTTCGAAAACCTGATGATCGTATCTCCGGATATTGGCGGCGTCGTGCGTGCACGTGCTGTTGCTAAATCTCTGGGCGTCGATCTCGGGATCATCGACAAGCGCCGTGAAAAAGCTAATCACTCGGAAGTGATGCATATCATCGGCGATGTTGAAGGGCGTACCTGTATTTTGGTCGATGACATGGTCGATACCGCCGGCACTTTGTGCCACGCGGCAAAGGCCCTTAAAGAGCATGGCGCTTCCAAGGTTTTCGCTTACTGCACACACCCTGTGCTGTCGGGTCGGGCGATCGAGAATATTGAAAATTCCATGCTGGACGAATTGGTGGTAACTAACACCATCCCATTGTCCGCTGCTGCTCAAGCCTGTTCACGTATCCGTCAATTGGATATCGCACCGGTAGTCGCCGAGGCGGTTCGCCGCATCAGCAACGAAGAATCGATCAGCGCGATGTTCCGCTAAGGGCTCTGCCCTACGCTACATCTCGTTGTCGAAAAGCGCCCCGCCCCAACCTATTGTTGGAGCGGGGCTTTTTTGCCCATATCGCCTTAGCGCCGGTCGCAAACGCTGGGCGAATGTGGTTATTTTGGAGAAACACCATGAATGAATTTACTTTAAATGCTGAACTGCGTTCTGACCTGGGGAAAGGTGCGAGCCGCCGCCTGCGTCGTCTCGCGAGCCTGGTTCCAGCTGTAGTTTACGGTGGCGAAAAAGCCCCTGAATCCATCAGCATGACCGCCAAAGAAGTTGCCAAGCTGCTAGAAAACGAAGCTGCTTTCAGCCACGTTATCGAATTGAATATTGCCGGCGCCAAGCAGAACGTCGTTATCAAGGCACTGCAACGTCACCCAGCTAAAGGTCACGTGCTTCACGCTGACTTTGTGCGTGTAATTGCCGGTCAGAAACTGACCGCCCACGTACCAGTGCACTTCATCAATGAAGAAGCTCCTATCAAGAAAGGCGGCGAAATCTCGCACGTTATTTCTGAAGTTGAAGTGACTTGCCTGCCAAAAGATCTGCCTGAGTTCATCGAAGTCGACCTGGGTAACGCCGAAGTCGGTTCGATCGTACACCTGTCAGACCTGAAAGCACCTAAAGGTGTTGAGTTTGTCGCACTCGTGCACGGTAACAACTTGGCCGTAGCCAATGTTCACGCGCCACGTGTAGCGCCGACTGAAGACGCAACCGCAGCCGAGTAATTCATTACTTGGCAACGTCGGAGTTGCTCAGAAAACACCGGGAGCGATAGTCAGGCAAAGTGGGCGAGATCGCGGAGTTTACATCATGGTAAATGAGCTAATTTCGCCTATTGCTGCCACTGTCTATATCGGTGTTATCCACAACTCCAAGGAAGAGCCCCTGTCGTGACTGCCATACAACTGATCGTTGGCCTGGGAAATCCAGGCGCCGAATACGAACAGACCCGGCATAACGCAGGGGCTTTTTTTGTTGAGCGCATTGCTGCGGCACACCACATCAATCTAGTTGCCGAGCGCAAATTTTTTGGCCTGACCGGGCGCTTTAGTCACTTGGGTCAGGATGTTCGTCTGCTGATTCCCACCACGTTCATGAACCGCAGCGGACAATCAGTCGCGGCGCTTGCTGGCTTTTATCGTATCCCGGTAGACGCCATACTGGTGGCTCACGATGAACTTGATCTGCCACCCGGCGTTGCCAAGCTCAAGCAAGGCGGCGGCCATGGCGGTCATAACGGGTTACGCGACATCATCGCGCAACTCGGCAATCAAAATACATTCCACCGCCTGCGGCTTGGCATTGGCCACCCGGGTGATGCCAGTAAGGTCTCTGGATTTGTCTTGAGTCGAGCGCCTCGCGCCGAGCAGGAAAAACTGGACACCAGTATCGATTTTGCCCTCGGCGTGCTGCCGGATATCTTCGCCGGTGAATGGAACCGTGCGATGAAGAACCTGCACAGCCAGAAGGCTTGACTAACTCCGAGGGGAAATATCATGGGATTTAACTGCGGCATCGTCGGCCTACCTAACGTCGGCAAGTCCACTCTTTTCAACGCCCTGACTAAATCCGGCATTGCGGCAGAGAACTTTCCCTTCTGCACCATTGAGCCGAACACCGGCATTGTGGCGATGCCTGACGTACGCCTTGATGCCTTGGCAGCCATTGTCAAACCAAAGCGCATCTTGCCGACTACCATGGAGTTCGTCGATATCGCTGGCCTAGTCGCGGGCGCATCGAAAGGTGAAGGGCTGGGCAACAAGTTCCTCGCCAACATCCGTGAAACCGATGCAATCGCTCACGTAGTCCGCTGCTTCGAAGACGAGAACGTTATTCACGTTTCCAACAGCGTTGACCCCAAACGTGATATCGAGATCATTGACCTGGAATTGATCTTCGCCGACCTCGACAGCTGTGAAAAACAACTGCAGAAAGTCACGCGCAATGCCAAAGGCGGTGACAAGGACGCAGTCATTCAAAAAGGCTTGCTGGAACAACTCATCACTCACTTCACCGAAGGCAAGCCAGCGCGCAGCCTGATGAAGAACATGAGCACCGATGAGAAGGCAGCCATTCGCGGCTTCCACCTGTTGACCACCAAGCCAGTCATGTACATCGCCAACGTTGCCGAAGACGGCTTCGAAAACAACCCGCTGCTGGACGTGGTTCGCGCCATTGCCAAAGAAGAAGGCGCGATTGTGGTGCCGGTTTGTAACAAGATCGAAGCAGAAATTGCCGAACTTGATGATGGCGAAGAAAAAGACATGTTTCTCGAAGCCCTAGGCCTTGAAGAACCCGGTTTGAACAGGGTAATTCGTGCCGGTTACGAGATGCTGCACCTGCAAACCTACTTCACCGCTGGCGTTGAAGAAGTCCGTGCGTGGACCGTCCGCGTCGGCGCCACCGGTCCTCAAGCTGCAGGCGTAATTCACACCGACTTCGAAAAAGGCTTCATCCGCGCCGAAGTCATCGCCTATGACGACTTCATTCAGTACAAGGGCGAAGCCGGTGCTAAAGAAGCCGGTAAATGGCGCCTGGAAGGCAAGGAATACATTGTCAAAGACGGCGACGTAATGCACTTCCGCTTTAACGTCTGACGAATTCCGTGGAGTTTCACAGCGTTTGGTAAACCTCAAAACCCTCGTAACCGCTAGCCGATACGGGGGTTTTGTTTGTTACCAACGAAGCCATCGCGGCCCGAGCAACGCACCGATGGCTGCTGGAACCAGCATGCCCAGTAAGTACCAGGCGCCCCAAAATGGAACTTCCATTTCTGGGCAATGCAAGCTGTATGCAAGCGTAGCCATCGCACCGGCCATCAATCCGCCACAGGCACCTGCTAGTACCAGTCGCGTGGGCGCAAGTCCACGTAGGGCCCAGAAAACGGCAATGAATCCTGGAATCGACAGCAAGGTAATGTTCAACGCACACACCCGCCACGTCTTGCCGAGGATAATCGCAACGCGCGCATCGGGTGCTGCGCTCATGAGGACATAAAGGGTGCCGGCCCATACCGCCGCAATTGCCGCAACGATCAGGAGTTTTCCGGAGCCAAGGGTTGTGCCGGGTCTTGCCAGCCGCGAAACCGAACGGAGCGCACCCATCATCAGGCATAGAGGAAAACCGATCTTCGCCCAAAAAATTGGCGTTGCCGCAATTTTAGCCAGGTCTGGACGAATGCCCAGTACAGCCGCCACCAACAAGGTGGCAGCCATTAGTCCCACCAACACGGCGACACCAAAGCGTTTGGGCAGGGCATTGCGGTCAACCGGGGTAACGCCCGACGCGAGCATGGTAATAAACTCGTCAGTTTTCATCGTGCACCTATAATTCTCGCCGCCAACGCCTTAAGCCCGCGATGTATGCCTATCTTCACAGCCGACTCCGATAATCCCGTCATGTGCGCAGTTTCCGTTACCGTCAATCCTTCAAGCTTCACATGCACGATGGGTAGACGCTGACGTTCAGGCAGCTGCGCCAACAACTTGCGTAGGTCGCGACTGGCCTGCGCAGGTTCTAGCTCGGGCTCGGCAAACAGCTCGGACACCTCGTCGAGACAGTCGTTAAACACCTCACGGCGTGACCTGCCTCGAAAAAAATCAGTAAGCTTGTAGCGCGCAATAGCAAAGACCCAAGCGGTCAGAGGTTGATCCACTCGGTACGTATGGCGCCCGTTATGAACGGCGAGTAAGACCTCTTGCAACAAGTCCTCGGATTCTTCGGGTTGCCGTTGAAGTTTCGCTCGCAAAAAGCCGCGCACATGACCGCTTAATTCAGACAGAAACTCCCGATAAGCCCATTCGTCTCCGTTTAAACCGTCGAGGAACAAGCGTTGAAGATGGAGTTCTCTGCTGCGTAACGTGTCGTTATGTGTAATTCGTTCCATCGTCCGCCCTGGTTACACGAAGGATAAAAATATTTCGTACCTGCATAACGGCAATGCCAATAACGGGCAGGCGATCATGCTTGTGTTCAACGGCGGAAGGCAACCAGCGGGTTTATTTCGCATATCCAAAAAAAATTTTGCGATTGCTGTAACCGGATACGAAAAATCAGCGAACTACCTTTCGGATCGCAAGCACAGCGCACTTCTGCACTGACGAGACGACCTCTTATTTTCATCCGGAGAAATAACCATGAACACTCTGAAACTTGCCGCCCTCGCCGTTGCTTTCTCTTCCTTCGCAGCCGGTGCCATGGCTGCAGAAACCCCAGCAGCGGCAGGCGCCATGGAAAAATGCTACGGCGTTTCAATGGCCGGTCACAACGATTGCAAAGCCGGCGCAGGCACCACCTGTGCAGGCACCGCCAAAATGGACTACCAGGCTAACTCCTGGAAAAACGTTCCAGCGGGTACGTGCACCAGCATCAAGACCCCAAAAGGCATGGGCACTCTGACACCTATGTAACTTCTGCACCACGGGGCACACGCCAATCATGAAGAATCAGTTCCAGATGGGGGCCGGACTCGGCCTCAAACCGGTCCACTATCAGGACGCCCTCGACTGCACAGCCGAGGGCCTCTGGTTCGAAGTTCATCCGGAAAACTACATGGTCGGCGGTGGCCCCCGCTTGGCGTGGCTTGAGGCCATTGGCACTCGACATCCACTGTCATTGCACGGCGTATCACTCTCGCTGGCGGCCGATCGTCCGCCGGATGCAGAGCATTTAAAGCGCCTGAAAAATCTTGCGGATCGCATTCAACCCGGCTTGATCTCCGAGCACTTGGCTTGGTCTGCCTGGCGCGGCCAATACCATCCTGACCTGCTGCCATTTCCCCGCACCGGCGAGGCATTGCGGCGCATCGCCAGTAATGTGAATTGCACACAAGATGCCCTTGGGCGTCGTATCGCGATTGAAAACCCGACCCACTATTTGCACATTGATGGCCATGACTATAGCGAACTGGACTTTCTGACCGAGCTCAGCGAGAGGACAGGCTGTGGCTTGCTGCTGGATGTGAATAATGTGCACATCAGCGCGCACAACTTAGGCTTCGATGCGGCAACCTATCTGGATGCCTTTCCGGCCCTGGCGATCATGGAGATACATCTAGCTGGCCACGCGGAGGATCCGGGAAATTCGACATTACTCATTGATACTCACGACGCACCTATCGCTGAAGACGTCTGGTCTTTGTATGAGCGCTTGATTGGACGAATCGGTATGCGTCCGACATTGATCGAACGTGACGACCACATCCCCGCTTTCGAGGCCCTGCTCGCTGAACGTGACAGAGCGCAATCACGGCTGAATTTTGGGCAGAGTTCGCAACATGGGTTGGCGATATGAAGCCATCCCTTGAGCAGTTTCAAGATTCGTTCATAGAAGCACTCTACGATGCCGAATCCTCCGAGATGAAGTCGCTGACCCAGCAGCCCGGCTTTGCGGTTTATCGCAATACGGTGCTCAAAGGTGCAACCGACGCGTTGCTCGCCAACTTCCCAACCATAGAGCGACTCGTGGGCACCGACTGGCTCCGAAGCGCGGCCACACTCCATGCCCGAATGTCGCCGCCCACGGACGCCCGGTTGCTGCACTACGGGGCCGAATTTCCGCGTTTTCTCGACGGCTTTGAGCACGCACAAGAAATGCCCTATCTGGGCGACGTCGCCCTTTTGGACCTGCTCTGGACACAGGTGCATTGCGCCGAAGATGAACCTGTCTTTGAGATAAGCACCTTAGCGCGGCTTTCACCGACGGACTTGGCCAAGAGCCAGCTTACACCTCGGGCTGCTTGCCGCTGGGCTTGGTTGCCTGACTCTCCGGCCTACACGATCTGGCGTGTCAATCGCGAACAGCTAGAAATGCCCGACGACCTCGATTGGCAGGGCGAAGGCGCGCTTCTAACGCGAAAGGCGGAAAAAGTGCACTGGCAGGCTGCCAGTGCTGCTGACTGTGCCTTTCTCGCCGCTTGTGCGGCCGGTCTGCCTCTGGACCAAGCCGCAGACCGAGCTATCGCAGTCGAGCCTGCCGTGGACTTGGAAAACCTCATTATCCGTTTGGTGACCGCTGAGGCATTCGTGGCGGCGAGCCAAGGTTAATTATTCTAAAAACGTAATGCCCACCTAACTGATGGAGCACTTGATGGACGTTATTCAAACTCACTCATCCGGCAACGATAGATCTCTGCGTAAACACTGGAACCGCGTTGCATGCCGACTGGAAACACTGATTGGCGATTCTCTGCTAGCGCTGGTGGCTCGTCTCTCAATCGCCGCAATTTTCTTTATGTCCGGGCGAACCAAGGTCAGTGGCTTTCTGACGATCACACCGAGTACCTACGAACTGTTCCGCACGGAATACGCCTTGCCTTTGATCTCTCCAGAACTGGCGGCTCACCTTTCTGCCTACAGCGAGCACTTGTTTCCGGTGCTTCTGGTGCTGGGATTGTTTTCCCGACTGTCAGCATTGGCGCTATTGGGCATGACGCTTGTCATTGAGGTGTTTGTGTACCCTGACGCCTGGCCGACGCATCTTTCCTGGGCGGGTCTGCTGCTTCTCATAGTCGCGCGTGGAGCAGGGTCATTATCACTGGATAGACGACTGGGCATCCGATAGTCCGTCGTTACGGAGAAACCCGACAGGAGGACTCTCGTGTAGAATGCTGCCCGGGTGTCGCCGCAAAATCGCGGTAGGCAGGTTTAATTTTGCGTAGGTCGGGCCGCCACGCGGAGTTGCCGTGCCTATGAGTCCTGATCCTTCGCGTGTTCGTAACACCCGAGAGCCTCGTCAATCGCCTTCCGCTCTGGCATTTATCTCTCGATTTTTCGCTGCAGAATCAGCCGGTGGCTTGATCCTGATGGCCGCTGCTCTGGCGGCGCTCATCGTGGCGAACTCTCCCTGGTCTGCCGTCTACTTTTCGACTCTGCAAATCAAAATAGTGGGGCTGTCGATTGAGCACTGGGTAAACGATGGCCTAATGGCCGTCTTTTTCATGTTGGTGGGTCTTGAGATCAAGCGTGAAATGCTGGCCGGCCAGCTATCGAGTTGGAGCCAGCGCGCTCTTCCAGGTTTCGCTGCACTTGGCGGCATGCTGTTTCCTGCGTTGATCTACCTCGCCGTCAACTGGGGCAACACGCAAACCATGGGCGGCTGGGCCATTCCTGCGGCTACCGACATCGCGTTTGCATTAGGTGTACTGTCACTGCTGGGCAAGCGCGTTCCCATTTCTCTGAAAATATTTTTGTCCGCACTCGCGATACTTGATGACCTCGGCGCCGTGCTGATCATTGCCGTGTTCTACACCAGCGGCCTGTCCATTAGCATGCTGCTGGCGTCACTGGCGGTTATCGTTTTTCTAGTGATACTCAACCGCTGCGGCGTGAAAAGACTGCTTCCCTATTTGGTAGCCGGCGCCCTGCTATGGTTTTTCATGCTTCAATCGGGCATCCATGCAACCTTGGCCGGGGTGATTCTTGCACTTTGCATTCCGCTGGGCGATCCAAATAGCGAGCGTAAGTCACCCCTTCTTTACCTCGAAGAGAAAGTGCATCCATGGGTCGCTTTCGCCGTGGTCCCTATCTTTGGCTTCGCCAACGCCGGTGTATCCCTTGTTGGTATTTCGCCAAATAACTTAATTGACCCGGTACCACTGGGGGTGACATTAGGGCTGTTGGTAGGAAAGCAGCTTGGGGTCTTCGGTTTGGCGGCGTTGGCCATTCGCTTAGGGTTGGCAAAACTTCCCGAAAACTGTGGCTGGTTACAGCTGTATGGGATCGCCCTTTTGTGTGGTATCGGATTCACGATGAGCCTTTTCATAGGGGCGCTGGCATTCTCAAGTACTCCGCATCTCGTAGACGAGGTGAAGGTGGGAGTACTCTTGGGCTCCATCCTTTCCGCTATTTTTGGGGTGATCGTCCTGTTGCGGGCTGGAAGATACACGCCAGGTTGCCAACCCACCTCTCAGCGGAAAGCTGAATGACAGTGTATCTAGTGGCTCGTCGTGGCGCGTCAATGCGCCCGACGACCGCTAGGTCTTTGATCAATGAGGGCGCTCTGTTCAATCCCGACGCTTGAGCGATCAGTTCAATTGGAAGCGTGCAGTATTGTCACTCAGTGCCCGACTACCTTTGCTGAGCATGTCTGCCGCTTGATTGACGGCCCGTGCACCCTCCAGTAATCGACCAGCAGCCTGATCAACCTGTTGAATGTTGCTACTGACTTCATCAGCCGTGCTCGCTTGCTCTTCGACCGCCGTGGAGATCTGCGCCAAGGTGTCGGTTACACCCTGCACCGCTGTGGCGATTTCTCCCAAACGCTGGCCCAACCCCGTCACCGCAGCAGCGTCATTGACGGCCTGACCACACGCTGCATCCATCAGACCGACCGCTTGACTCACGGTGGTGCGCAGACTGTCGACCGTCCCGGCAATTTGCGCGGTCGACGCCTGCGTGCGTTGTGAAAGACTGCGCACTTCATCGGCGACCACTGCGAAACCCCTGCCCTGCTCGCCCGCGCGCGCCGCTTCGATAGCCGCATTGAGTGCCAACAGGTTGGTCTGCTCGGCGATGCCACGAATCGCATCCACCACAGATTGAATCTGCTGCCCTTGCTCACTGACTCGCCCCAGCGCTGCGGCGGTGTCAGTCAGGCGTTGGTTAAGTTGCTGAATACTTTCGGTAGTTCGAAGGCTGTCGCGGCTACTCTCTTCTGCGACATGTCGGGTGTGCTGTGCACTGGCGGACGCCTGCTCACAACTTTTCGCTACACCTTGGGAGGTCGCCGCCAGTTGGGTGGCAGCGGTTGCGATCTGGCTGATCTGCAGCTGTTGGTCCTCAACCTCATTCAGGGTGCGGCTGGACTGGCTATTGAGCGTTTGCACTGCGCCACTCAATTGCAGCGTTTCGTGATCAACACCTAGCAAGCTGGTACGCAACTGCACTACCGCGACGTTGAGTGCGGTACTGATTGCTGCCAGCTCGTCGCGCCCTTCCACTGGTACTTGAACGCAGAGATTACCGTCACGCAGCGACTGCGCCAGGGTGGTGATGCCACTGGCGCTGCGCCGGATCGACGCCTGCAAACACACAAATAGATACAGCGCTGCCAGTAGCAACAAACCAAACACAGCGGCGACCGGAATTAACTGCCTAATGGATTGATCATGGTAATAGCCCAGACGATCGTCCAATGACACCAGCGATTGGTGACGCAACGCGGCCAGATCGCTCAGCAACACATCAATGCTACGCTCAAAACCATCAGTTTTGAGGCTGATGCTCCCGCCAAATACGCCTTCATCCAACACTTTTAATTCGCTGTCCAACCGTTGCTGGCTTTTACGGTACTGATCAGCCCAAGGCTGCATTTCTCGCGGCAACTTGGCTTCCAGCGAAGCACCGGTTTTGCTCAGTTGATCACGCGCGTCGCCCAGACGTCCACGCAGGTCGCGCATCTGCAAACGGCTTTGCATGGTGAATTGACCGGACGAGATCGACGTTTGTCCGACGCTGGCCAATCGACCTACCCGTTCGATGAGGTCCGGTGCTTGCTGGGTGGATATTTGCATCAACACATAGGTTTCACGCCAAGGGTCGATATTCAGGCCGCTGTCCAACGCGATTTGTTCGCGCAGATTTTGCAGCGCGGTCAGTGCTGCGGTGAAACGCTCGTAGCCGTCTGGCCACCACCCTACCGTGCGCAGGGCCGCAGAATCCAAACCCGTGGTGGCACGTTGTAGCGTCTGGTAACGATTCAGTGTGTCGGCTTGCGCACCGTTGCTGTGCAACTCAGTGCCCAATTTCGCGAGCTCCTGAACGACGACAGGGGTTGCTGCATCCAGGCCAACCATCGCTTCACGTGCCGCCGGTGTCGGTTCGTGAAGAATATCGGCCGCTTTCCAGCGCGCCGCCCGATCGCGTTGTGCCGCCAACAGATTATCCAGCGAATCCAGTGCCGACAACTGGCGCACCCCCGCGCGCTCGCCAGATATCAGAGCCAACTTGTCGCGATAATCCTGCCCGATCATCCATAAGCTGCCCACTAACGGCAGCATGAACAACAGGAAAAGCAGCTGAAACTTTCGAGCAAATCCGAAACGCCCTAACAGGCGAATCCCCGGGGACAAAAGTGTCAGCATTTGAAACCTCTCATCTTTACGCCCTTCCTTCGCTTGTGGCCATGGAGGGCGCTAGTTGCAAAGACCCGGCAGATCGCCGTTGTATTCGATTGGAAGCAAGAACCAGACCGTTAATACATAACGGTTAGCCCTTAATTACCACCTGAGCGCAGCGCCAGCGGGTTGACCATCCCCACCGCTATTGCCATACCTACCAAAGCTGGCAAATGCTCAGCCTGCATGCGCTTCATCACCCGCGACCGATAGAGATCAACGGTTTTTGCACTAATTTCCAGTTGCGCAGCAATTTCGCGGGTCGTATAGCCCTGCACCAGCGGCAGCAATACGTCGCGCTCGCGGGGGGTCAAGGTGAGTAGGCGCGCTTGCAATGCCGCGTGACCGTGGTCATCCGACGGGTTTGCACCAACGCTTTGCAGCGCTTGCTGCACGCTGTCCAACAACAACTGTTGGTTGTAAGGCTTTTCAATGAAGTCGTGGGCCCCCGCCTTGAAAGCCCGCACTACAATGGGCACGTCAGCATGGCCGCTAACGAAAATCACTGGCAAATGAAGATCCCGGGCACGCATCTCTTCCTGCACATTCAGGCCACCCATGCCGGGCATCCGCACGTCTAGTAACACGCATGCATTGAGCTGGGCATCGCACGCCTCAAGAAAAGAGCGCCCACTGGTAAACGGCAGCGCTTTGAGGCCCACCGACTCCAGCAACCAGACGGTCGAATCGAGCATGCCCTGGTCATCATCGACCACATACACCACTTGCTCCGCAACGCGGGTCATTCGTTCACTCCTGATGCGGTTTTAGACGGACCCACGCGTGGCAAATAACACAACAGCATTAAGCCAACCGGCAGGCGTCGGGCTTTTAGCTCGCCACCCAGCCCTTCGATGATATTTCGACTCATGGACAAGCCCAGGCCCAAACCCTCGACTTTACTGGTGTAAAAAGGTGTGAAGATTTTTTCAAGTTCCGACTCGCTCACTCCCGGCCCTTGGTCCTGGACACTCAGCTCGATGCGCCCATCAACGGCAAGCTCAGCCGCCAACACAATCGTCGATGAACGACCAGGATGCGCCTCGCGGTTGGCGTCGATGGCATTGCGTAACACGTTGAGCAGTACCTGTTCCAGTAACACTCTATCGGCGTAGATCGGCGGAAGATTATCCGGTAACCGCTCTTTTATCGTCACTTGGCAATCGTTAGCTTCCCACGCACACAGACCAACCACTCCGCGGGCCACTTCGCTGGTGTCCAAAGCCTGCATCTGCCGTCGCCCTTTACGCAGAAAAGCGCGTAGCCGCTTAATCACTTCAGACGCGCGATTGGCATGGTCGGTGATGTGCTCAAGGCCCTGCGCCACACGCTCGGCCGCCTGAGGGTGAGTGCCCAACGCCTGCAAGTAACGCTGGCTGGCGCTGGCATAGTTGACGATCGCAGCCAGCGGTTGATTGATTTCGTGGGCAATGCCCGACGCCATCTCACCCAAGGTTACAAGCCGCGCCGTGTGCGCCAACTCATCTTCAAGACGCCGGTGACGCTCGTCCGCCTGGACCCGGGCGGTCACGTCCCGAGACACGCTGATAACTTCGACCACGGCGCCGGTGTAGGTTTCGCGAATTGCCCGGCTGGCTGTTTCGAACCACAGATAGTGCCCATCACGGTGGCGGATTCGGTAAGTCATCGTGTGATAACCCTCTTGGGTAAGCGCATCGCGGGCACGGTTGATCAGTCCCGCCAAGCCCTGACCATGAAACAAACCTTGCGCCAATAAACCTTGCAACTCCCCGGGCCAATAACCCAGCAACGTCCAGGCAGCGGGTGACGCATCAATAAAGTGACCTTCAGGCGTGTGACGGGAAATCAGATCCGTGGTGTTTTCGGTGATCAATCGGTACAGCCGCCTTGCTTTGGCCGCTTCTCTCTCGGCCACAATCTGCTCGGTGGCCTCTCGACAGCGTGCCAGTACCTGGTTTTCCTGGGGAACAGGGATGAAAGTCCACAAAAAAATCCGTTGTTCCCAGCAGGCTTCAACCTCTTCGATCGGCCGTTGCTGTTCTAGGCAAGCGCGAACCAGCGCAGATTGATTCACCGGTAACAGCGCTGTTACGTCGGTAGAGGGCCACTGCGCGAGTACGTTCAGCAGCGCCAGGTTGAGTTCAATCGCACGCGCCTGATCATCGAGCAACAGGCTAGGTTGCGGGTCGTGACTCAACAGCACCGAGACGTGCGAGGGGAAAATCCGGGGGGAAGTCATCAGATGCCCTGTCGTGAAATGAGTACGCGGGGGGCTACCTCATTCGATGCGAAGTCAGCCAAACGGTAGCGAACGATATATATAGTATATCTACTATATGATTAAGGTATTACTTCCATACTTGCCCGTGATTGATATATAAAACACGCCGGACTTAAAGCTACCCCATATGGCAATGCCTGTAGGGTCAGCGATAGAGCTAACAATCAGCCAACCGAGTACCTCTACATGTCGATCTTCGAGCAAGGGCTTGCCCCTGCGGCGGTCAATCATATCGCGTTGTCTCCGCTCAGCTTCATTGAGCGCACTGCCTACGTTTACCCTAACTACCCTGCCGTTATCCATGGTTCGATCCGTCGCACCTGGGCGCAAACCTATGCCCGCTGCCGACGCCTGGCCTCAGCCCTGCAAGGTCGAGGCATCGGTAAGAACGATACCGTAGCGCTAATGTTGCCCAATATCCCGGCGATGCTCGAAGCACACTTTGCAGTACCAATGATCGGTGCCGTATTAAATCCGCTCAACGTGCGCCTGGATGCCGAGGCAATTGCCTTTATGCTGGGGCATGGCGAAGCCAAAGTGTTGATCACTGACCGCGAATTTTATGACGTCGTCCGCACTGCGCTCAGCATGCTGGAACATCCGCCACTGGTAATTGACGTGGATGACCCCGAGTACGGCGAAGGTCAAGCCGTCAGCACGCTGGATTACGAGGCGTTACTGGCGGAAGGCGATCCACACTTTGATTGGCAGTGGCCTGCGGATGAGTGGCAAGCGATTTCGTTGAGCTACACCTCTGGCACTACCGGCAACCCTAAGGGCGTGGTTTACCACCATCGCGGCGCTTACTTGAGTTCGTTGGGCAACCAAATGACCTGGAGCATGGGCAATCACCCGATTTTCCTCTGGACGTTGCCGATGTTTCACTGCAACGGCTGGTGCTACCCGTGGACGATTACCGCCATGGCTGGCGTGCATGTGTTTTTGCGCCGCGTAGATCCACAGAAAATCCTTACCCTGATTCACGAACACCAGATCACCCACTTCTGTGGCGCGCCTATCGTACTGAACGCGTTGATCAACATGCCGGATTCAGCCAAAGCAGCCATCGATCACCCGGTGAACGCCATGGTCGCGGGCGCAGCGCCGCCCGCCAAAGTGATTGGCGCAGTAGAAGAAATGGGCATCAAAGTTACCCACGTGTATGGCCTCACCGAGAGCTACGGCCCGGTCACGATTTGTGCTTGGCACAGCGAATGGGATGAGTTGTCGCTGGATGAGCGCGCTCAAGTCAAATCTCGCCAGGGCGTGCGCTACTCGACCCTGGAAGGGCTGATGGTCGCCGATCCGAAAACCCTGGAGCCCACCCCGCGCGACGGCGAGACCATCGGCGAAATATTCATGCGTGGCAATACGATCATGAAGGGCTACTTGAAGAACCCGAGCGCCACCGCCGAAGCGTTCGAAGGCGACTGGTTTCACACCGGCGACCTGGCTGTGTGTCACCCCGACGGTTATGTCGAGATCAAGGACCGGCTCAAAGACATCATCATTTCCGGCGGCGAAAACATCTCCACCATCGAACTCGAAGGCGTGCTGTATCGCCACCCAGCAGTACTCGAAGCCGCTGTGGTTGCCCGCCCCGACGAGAAATGGGGCGAAACGCCCTGCGCGTTTGTTACCCTCAAAGCGGATCACGGGCACGTTCGCGAAGCCGATATCATCAGCTTCTGCCGCGAACACTTGGCGGGCTTCAAGGTACCGCGCACGGTGGTGTTCAGCCTGTTGCCGAAAACCTCCACCGGCAAAATTCAAAAGTTCGTGCTGCGCGAAACAGCCAAGAACCTTTAACTGTTTAAACGAGGTTCACCTGATGCCTGAATTCAACGCTCCCGTGCGGGACATGCGCTTTGTTCTGCACGAAGTATTTGACGCCCCGGCGCTGTGGGCACGCTTGCCCGCCTTGGCCGAAATCGTCGACGCCGCCACCGCAGACGCCATTCTTGAAGAAGCGGCCAAAGTCACTGGACAGCTGATCGCCCCACTGAACCGCAGCGGTGACGAAGAAGGTGCGCAATGGCACACAGGCCAAGTCAGCACGCCCACAGGCTTTAAGCAGGCCTACGCCACCTATATAGAAGGTGGCTGGGTCGGCCTGTCCGGCAACGATCAGTTCGGCGGCATGGGCATGCCGAAAATGCTCGCCGTGCAATTTGAAGAAATGCTCTACGGCGCGAACTCCAGTTTCGCGCTGTACTCGGCTCTCAGTTCCGGCGCGTGCCTGGCCATTGACGCCCACGCCAGCGAAGCTCTGAAAAGCCTGTACTTGCCACCGATGTACCAAGGCCGCTGGGCTGGGTCCATGTGCTTGACCGAAGCCCATGCTGGCACCGACCTGGGCATCATCCGTAGCCGCGCAGAACCCCAGTCCGATGGCAGTTTCAGTATCAGCGGCAGCAAGATATTCATTACTGGTGGCGAGCAGGATCTTACGGAGAACATCATCCATTTGGTGTTGGCCAAATTGCCCGACGCGCCGGCTGGCCCTAAAGGAATTTCACTGTTTCTGGTGCCAAAAATACGGGTCAACGCTGACGGCTCACTGGCGGAGCCCAACGCGGTGACCTGTGGTTCGATTGAACACAAGATGGGCATCAAGGCCTCGGCCACTTGTGTGATGAACTTTGACGGCGCCAGCGGCTGGTTGATCGGGGAGGCGCATAAAGGCCTGGCGGCGATGTTCACCATGATGAATTACGAACGCTTGTCCATCGGGATTCAGGGCATCGGTTGCGCCCAAGCCTCCTACCAAAGCGCCGTCGCCTACGCCCGCGAACGCATCCAAAGTCGCGCGCCAACCGGCGCCGTGGCCAAGGACAAAATCGCCGACCCGATCATCGTCCACCCCGACGTGCGTCGCATGCTGCTCAGCATGAAGTCCATGACCGAAGGCGGCCGCGCATTTGCCAGCTACGTTGGGCAACAACTGGACCTTGCGAAGTTCTCTGACGATGCTCAAGAGCGGCAAGACGCTCAATCGTTGGTCGCCCTGCTAACCCCGGTCGCCAAAGCATTTTTCACCGATACTGGGTTGGAGAGCTGCATCAACGGCCAGCAAGTGCTGGGCGGCCACGGCTACATTCGCGAATGGGGCCAGGAACAACTGGTACGCGACGTACGCATTGCGCAGATCTACGAAGGCACCAACGGCATCCAGGCACTGGACCTGATCGGACGCAAAGTGGTGATGGACAAGGGCGTCGCGCTGCGTCAGTTCACCGCCGAAATTCGAACCTTCGCGGACCAGCCGGGAGTGACCTACTCGGCGCCATTGCTCGACGCGGTGCAGCGCTTGGAAAACCTGAGCGACTGGGTACAAGAACAGGCCGACAGCAACCGCAACGAAATCGGCGCCGCCTCGGTCGAGTATCTGCACCTGTTCGGCTACGTCGCCTACGCCTACCTGTGGGCACGCATGTCTCACGTCGCCGAGGGCAAAAGAGCTGAAGATGTGGCCTTCTACGGCGCAAAAATCGCCACCGCCCATTTTTACTTTAGCCGGATGCTCCCACGAATAATCAGCCTGGAACACAGCATCCGTGCCGGAAGCGAGTCGTTATACGGGTTAACCGCTGAGCAGTTTTAAAGCATTGAATGGATAGAGGTTACGGGATTGCTCGCTGAGCGCTTGGGGAAATGTCGGGTCTGACCGTATCGAGGGCTAACCGCTTGATCGCACGGATAAATTCTCAAGAACAACGCTTGACACATTTCCCGTATCCGCGAATAATGCGCGCCACTTGGCTACATAGCTCAGTTGGTTAGAGCATAGCATTCATAATGCTGGGGTCCGGGGTTCAAGTCCCTGTGTAGCCACCAAGTACCTGTTTACAGACGTCCACAGCAGTCTATAAACAACCTCAAGAAGCCCGCCTAGTGCGGGCTTTCTTGTTTCTGGCTGTATCTCCTTGTCTACCCCTATATCTTCCCTTCGTGTATCCCCTCATGTACCTTGGAAAATAATTGAAACTGAGGGGTACAAGGAAAATGAAGCGCAGCGAGATCAAACGCCGCCCTTTAGCCGACACCGTGCTAATCACCCTGGAACCAGAAGCCAAGGAGTACCGGGAACTGGACGGCAACGCCCTGTATCTGCGCGTGCGCCCGGACGGCAGTAAGTCGTGGCAACTGCGCTACAAGAAGCCAGACGGCAAGTGGTCATGGCTTGGCCTTGGCGGCTACGGCACTGGCGACCATCAGTTATCCGGCTCGCAGGCCAGACAGAAAGCAGCCGTGCTTAGAGAGGACGCAGCAAAAGGCGGAAACCCGCTCGCCACCAAACGAGCCAGAAAGGCCGCAGAGATCGAAGCGACAAACAACACCTTCGAACACTTGGCGCGGGAGTGGTACGCCGCCAAGCGCAAAAGCTGGACGGACGGAACGGCAATCCGAACCATCGGCGCGCTGGAGCTTCATGTGTTCCCGGTATTTGGTAAGCGGATATACACCGAGATCCTGCCCATGGAGTGGATGGAGTTTCTACGCAGCATGGAACAAAAGGGCATCATCGAGCAGACCAGCCGAGTACGCGCCCGGTGCCAGGAGATTTACGACCTCGCCCGCGTCACTGGCCGCGCCACCCATAACCCGCTAGAAGGGCTTCACAAGTTTCTCCAGACCAAGCCATCAGAGAACTACGCCCACGTCCCGGTAGATGAGTTGCCGCCACTGCTACGCGCCATCCGGGCATACCCCAGCGCCATAGATGTTCGGATCGGCCTACACCTGCTTTCCATTCTCGCCTGTCGCCCGTCTGAGTTACGCGAGGCCCGGTGGTCTGAGTTCGATCTAGACAAATCGCTATGGACAATCCCCGCCGAACGAATGAAGCGCCGCCGCGAACACCTGGTGCCCCTGCCCCGCCAAGCCGTGGAGTTGTTATGCGATCTGCGCAATCTCACTGGAGGTTATCCGCTGCTGTTCCCTGGACGCAGTGACACCACCAAGCCCCGCAGCAACACCGTGTTTCTGATGGCCCTGCGCCGTCTTGGCTACGAAGGTCGCCAGACCGGACACGGCTTCCGCCACATTGCCTCAACAATCCTCAACGAACACGGATTCGACGAAAACCACATCGAGGCGCAGCTATCACACGTCAAGGAAGGCGTAGCTGGTGTTTACAACAAAGCCCAGTACCTGACCCAGCGCGCGACCATGATGCAATGGTACGCCGACCATCAAGACACCTTGGCAAAGGGCAATGTCGTGTCGATCAAGCGGGCCTGATGCGGCCCTTCCTTTGTCGGCATAGATAGATATAGACTAAACGCCATCACTGTTCGGATAGACAGTATTCGTACAGGTAACAGTTTTGGCTGGCCTAGCTCGACGGAGCGAAAAGCGGACTTCCCATCCGCTTGGCTGGCTGATTTATCTAAATTGGGACGCCTGGGAGGCGTATTTAATGTACGACGCGAAAAGTTGCAGCTCTCTTGAGAAACCATTTTATAGACCGACAGAGGCCGCTCTAAGGTGGTGCGGACTAATTGCTCATGAAACTACGATTCTAAATGCTGTCCAAGACGACCCAGTGCCAGGCCCCGGAAAGTTCCCCCAGTGGCCTTGCCTTAGAGCCAATGCAGAAAAAATACTCGATGCGATTCTGAATGAAGACCTACCTCATGGGCGCGACGGCCGCACAGTTGGACCTGGAGATCAGGTGGCTAAACACCGGCTGACGATCCGCCATGCTGACCTGAAAGAGTGGATGGCGCGAAGATACCCCGACCAAAAACCAGCATTCCTCTTTGACGAAATTGAGCGCAGCACCCACAGCTCCATCGATGCCAATTCCTTCCGAGCCTTACAGGTCGAACATAGAGCAAATAAGTTACGCCTGGAAAAAGCTGTAACTGCATTCAAAGATCTAAGGCAGGAGAGAGACGATATTTCTGGCGAAAGAGACTCGTTAAAAAATATTGTTGCCAAAATGGGTGAGCCAGGACAAAAGTCCGAAACCACCTATCAAAATATCATTGGCGGACTGCTTGGTCTGATGCTTAGTCAAACACCAGCAGGAAAGCCGCAATCAGCATTTTCAAGCCAGGCGTCAATAATTTCTGCCTTGTTGGCATATCACGAGGGTAAGCCTGGTATATCCGCCACGACCCTTGAAACCAAGTTCGCAGAAGCAAAGCGCAGCCTGAAAGGTTCCTGAACATACCCCTACAGGGGTGGTCTCTACCCCTGTAGGGGTGCCCCGTATTTGCTTTTAGCTTTGAATTGTCCCGTCGCCATCAATAACGGGATACAGACATGAGCAACATCCGCCACATCGAAGCCAGCGCCGCCTCACAGTTCGATCCTGCTAACACCATCATTCGCTTCCCCGAAGTGGAAGCCATCACTGGCTTGGCCCGTGCAACTGTCTACAAACGCCTAAAAGATGATCCAACCTTTCCCCGCCCGGTATCGCTGAGCAACAGCAAGTCCCGTGGTTCACCGGTGGGCTTTGTGCTGGCCGAGGTTCATTTCTGGGTACGCCAACGCATCGCTCTGCGTTCGGTGGCCTAAAATGAAGACAAAAAAAATGGCCGACCAACAGGCCAGCCACGAAAATTCTCGCATCAATGATAACAGTCAAAATGCCCAGAACGCACGGCTTGCCGGTCGTATGGAGCAAGGCTCCATTGATACGTTCGCCATAATGCGTGAACTCAACATCTGCCGACCTGGTGCGCGTATCTGCGACCTGCGAAACGCCGGTTACGAGATCATCACCAATCGCATAGTGCTGACCGATGAATGGGGGCGCACCCATCGTGGCGTTGCCGTGTACACCTTGATCGCCAAGCCTGGCGTAAGGGCGGCCGCATGAGTGCCCGCATTGTTCCAATCAACTATGAAGGCCAGGCCGTGCGCTTCAATGCTGAGGGCTGGCTTCATGCGACCGAGATAGCCGAGCGTTTCGACAAGCGTCCAAACGACTGGCTTAGTCTCCCCTCGACCATCGAATACCTGGAGGCCCTGAACCGCCGCACCGTTACCGGATTATCTGGTAACGCCTGGTCTATGACCAAGCGCGGCGGTAAAAACCAAGGCACATGGCTTCATCCAAAGTTGGCCGTGGCTTTTGCCCGGTGGCTTTCCGTGGACTTCGCCGTCTGGTGCGACGAGCAGGTAGACGCCCTCCTACGCGGCGAGTCGAAGCCATGGGCCAGCGCCCGCCGTGAGGCTGCCATCGGTCACAAGGCCGTCTGTGATGCCATAGCGCTCAACTGCGAGGCCCAAGGTAAGACAGCGAAGCCACACCACTTCATCAACGAAGCCCGGCTCATCAATCAGGTGATTACCGGCTACTTTGCAGGCCGCGACCGCAACCAGTTGAACGCCGCCGAGCTTGAGCTTGTCACCTTGGCCGAGCTGCGCGACACAGCGCTGATCGGCACGGGCATGGTCTACGCCGAACGCAAAGTGAACCTGCTGCGCTATGTGCGTGAGTTGCAGAGCAAACACCAGCGGAGGATTGCCGCATGACGCCCACTCAATCATTCCCGAGTGTTGCCAAGTTCGCACATCGGCGGTATGATGCGCCCTTCGCTGCAAAATCAGCGACCGGGCTTGGTCGCCCGATCAGATACGGGCGCATAGGCGCCTCCATTACGATTGCTGGCGCTATTTTTTCGTCCCCAATTTCGTTTTATGGTGGCTGTGTGTGGAAGGGCTTAGGCCCTGCCGGATTCCTGTATCTCCGGTCGACCAATCCGCACACGGCTGCCACCCTCTTGCTTGGTCGCAAATGTGGCAGCTCTCAATCTGATACGGGAGCTCCACCTATGCACGCCCTCATTCCATCCAGAATCCGCGCTTTTGCCCACCGCCGTATGGCACTAAACGCCCTCCGCGCAAACTCTGCCATTTCTGTTCGACTCAAACGCTACAACGCTCACATGGAACAAGCACGTTCGCTGGAAACAGTCGGCGGTGCCGAATGACTCGCGCAACCACTACTAGCGCCTGCCTGGGCAATGCTGCCTCGATTATGGAAGCGACCGGCCAGTTTATTTGGGCTGTGGGTAGCCTGTTTCAGCGCTTGCTCGACTCTGGCGATGAGGAGGGAGTTCTCAGTCCGTCTGTGATCGCTGGCGTCGGACATGGCCTGCGATTAGTTGGCGTTCGACTTCAGCAAGATGCAGAGCATTACCTTGAGCGCGTTCAAAGCGATGCCAAACCCGCGACACAAAATGCGGAATCCGAAATCGTGTCGGCAAATGCGGCGATGTCGGTATGAGTCTGATCACTATTACCCAAACTCCTAAAAACGCTCCGATCCACACCTTTTTCGTCATCCAAGTCTATGACGGTCGGGGCTTCTACGGTTTTGGGTTTGGCCTCATTGACCAAGTTTTAGCCAATGACATGCTCCATGCGTTCGGAAGCGACTTGCTGGGGCGGAAAATTGAACTCATTTCGCTGGCCGCGATGCCTCCTGAAGCCGGAAACGATATCGAACGACACCGCGCCCAAACCCAGGTTATGCAAGCGCTGTGGTCTCGCAGTGCCGGTGAATTGTCACCGAGTCGCGCCTTCCTCGTTGCGTTTGTCCATCAATACAAAAATTCCATGCCGCTGAGCGTTCTCAGTTCTATTTTGGAACACGCGAAGTACGAGCCTGATCACGAACAGTACGCCTACGTCCCAATACATGAGTCGGCAATCGGGAGGGCGTACCCATGAGCCGATCTATCGCAACACCTACCGATAGCTCCCTCGACGACCTGCGCGGCGCGCAAGAGATTCTTGTTCTGCTGGCCATGGCTCTTGCAGTCATTGCGGCGCCAACCACGCAGCCGTTTGTAACGAAGGTTTTGGCGATTGTCGCTCAGCACACCGCAATGGCTTGGGCAGAGCTGCTCGAAGGCGTGATTGAGTCGAATGGGGGGGGTGCAATGAGCCGCACAACTATGGATGTGGCGGTATCGGGCATGGATGACCTGTTTGCCGTACAGGATGTATTTACCAACGTACACGCAATCTTCACCGTAATGCTCGAGCACTTCCCGGAAAATCACACGGCGCACGCATTTGCACAGTTAGGCATTGCGGAAGTGAACGACTGGTCAACTAAGACCCTCCAGTGGGCTGAATGCATGAGGCATGAACTAGATGTTCTTTGGCAGGAGGGCGCGCGATGAAAGCTTTGATCTCAAAGTCAAAACGTCCGCTTCCGAGCTCACCTTGGCGCTTGTATCCATGATCAAGCCATCGTTTAAAACCGAAAAAGGCAGCGCCGTCGCGCATCGCCACGACGTACTGACCTTAAGAGGCTAACCATGAAAATTCAAAATGGCGCATCAGCGCCAGCGGGATCGGCTTGCCCTAAGAAAGCCACCGAGTTGTTTTACCTGACTCATCCGAAAGCGCCCAAAGCACTGATGGGGCCTTTTCTAAACGCAGCGGATGCAGAGTGTGGCCGTATCGTAATGCGCAGCGCTGATGCTCTGGTGACGTCTTCGCTGGTCGACTCCATAGACGAAATGACCCACTGGCACGGCGTGAATAACGGCGCTATTTGCCGGGCATTTGCTGGCACATCTGGTGGCCAACATGAGTGACAACGCGATTCTCTTTCGTGAAGCCCTTCAATCCGTACACGGGCCGCTCGACTGGATGCCCGAACCAGACGGCGATATTCACCGGTTCCATGTACCCGGAGATAAGTCCGGTAGCGTAAACGGTTGGTACGTCCTTTACCTGGACGGCATCGCTTCAGGCGCATTCGGCAGTTGGAAAACCGGTGGCACTATGACCTGGTGTAGCCGTGAGCCGGTCGACGCCCGTGAGGCCGAGCAGGTTCGAGAGCGCATTGAGCAGGCCCGGCGCCAGCGCGAAGTCGAGCGCCAACGGCGCCAGAAGATCGCAGCTGAATGGGCCGGCCGTTGGTGGAGTCACGCACGCCGCGCATATCCTGATCATGCTTATTTGGTTGCCAAGCAAGTGCGTGGCCACGGCCTGCGCCAGCGCGGCTCCGAACTGCTGGTGCCGCTGTACGCCAACGGCCAACTGATCAACCTGCAACGTATCGGCCCGGACGGCGGTAAGCGCTTCCTCGCTGGCGGCAAGGTCAGCGCCAGCTATTCCACGTTCGGCACCATCACGCCAGACCGTCCGCTTTGCGTATGCGAAGGCTGGGCGACCGGCGCCACGCTTCATCAAGACGGCGGCTATACCGTCGCCGCAGCAATGAATGCGGGCAACCTCAAGCCGGTGGCGCTGGCGCTTCGTGCCCGGTACCCGAATCAGGAAATCATCATCGCTGGCGACGATGACCGAACAACCGAGGGCAATCCTGGACGCACTGCCGCCAATGCTGCTGCCGCACTTGCTGGCTGCCTGGTCACCTTCCCGGAGTGGCCCGCCGACGTGCCGGACACCCTCAGCGACTTCAATGATTTGGCCATATGGAGCAAAGCCCATGGCATCGCCTGAAAACAAAGTAGTGAGCCTTCGCCCAGACGCACCCATGGTCGTACCGGATCGCCCTTGCTGGGGCGTGTATGAGAACTGGGTGACGAACGAAAAATCCCGCAGGCTGCGGCCCGGTGTGTACTGGCACGGCTTCAAACGTAGCGGCGCCGATGATGAGACGGACGACGACAAGACAGACCGCCCGATCATTGATGAATGGATTGCCACCCCCGTGACCGTCGCGGCACGCACCACCAACAGCGAAGATGGTAGCGAGGGCCGATTCCTTCGCTTGGCAACCGAGAGCGGTACCAAGGAATGGATTATTCCCATGGAAGTGTTCGGTGGTAGCGGTGAAGACGCCAGGCGCCAGTTGTTCGGCATGGGCGTAATCATCGCTCTCAAGAAGCGCGGCCAGTTCATGGAGTACCTACTCGACCAGCGCCCCGACCAAGTGTTTGCCACCACTTGCCGCCCGGGCTGGCATGAGTCTGGCGCTTTTGTACTGCCGGGCCGCACCATCGGTAGCGACAAGGTGCGTTATCAGGCCAGCGGCAAAGGACAAAACCTGTTCAGCTTGCGCGGCGATCTTGAGGGCTGGAAGATCGAAGTTGCCGCCAAGTGCGAGGGCAATCCGGTACTGACGCTGGCGATTGGCTGCGCGCTGGCTGGTCCGCTGCTGAGTCTGGTTGGCGTATTGGGCGGCGGTGTTCACCTTGTGGGCGACAGCTCGAGCGGCAAGTCTCTCGCGCAATTGATCGGATCGTCAGTGTGGGGTGATCCAGGCATCTTTGCAGCGTCTTGGGACATGACCAAAGGCGGGTTGGAGATTGAAGCATCGGGACGCAACGACACCATGTTGCCCTTGGACGAAATCAAGCGCGCTGACCCCAAGCGCGTACAGGAAATGGCCTACTCGCTTGCCAACGGCCAGGGCAAAGGGACCATGACCCGAGAGCGTGAGGGGCGGGCCAAATTGACGTGGCGCTTGCTGGCGCTTTCGAGTGGTGAACGTTCGTTGTCAGAACACGCGGCTATCGGCGGTAACGCGGCCCATGCTGGCGCTGAGCTGCGCATGGTGGACGTAAACGCTGGAACTCGCACCTATCGGGCGTTTGATGAATTGCACGGCCTGGCGGGTGCTGACTTCCACCGCCTGCTTACCGTGGCTGTCGGCGCACATCATGGGCATATCGGGCCAGCGTTCGTGGAAAAGCTGCTCGCCAGCGATGATCGCCCCGGCCTGCTGAAAGACTTCGCCAATGTTCGCGCCAAGTTCACTGAGGACAACGCCCAAGCCGGGCGTGTAGCGGATCGATTCGCCATCATTGCTTTGGCTGCCGAAATGGCTATCACCTACGGACTGTTGCCTTGGACGCAAGGCAGCGCCCTCGCCGACTGCCAGTTGTTGTATAGCGAGTGGTTGGACCGGGTAGGCAGCGGGAATGCCGAGGACCGCCAGATACTGGCCGGCATTATGGATTTCATCGACAAGCACGGCAGTAGCCGGTTCTCCGATGTGGATGACCAGACTGTTGACGCCAAGGTATTCAACCGCGCTGGGTACTGGGAACTGGTCGGCACCAAGCGGCTGTATCTATTCAATAAGTCGTCACTGACCGAGGCTGCGTCAGGGTACGGCCTGAGTCGTGTAGTCAAGGCGCTAGAAAGCGCTGGAGCCTTGGCAAAGCGGGACACCGACCGGGACAGCCGCAAAACCAAAAAGTACCGCATTCCCGGTGGCGGTTCACCCCGGCTGTACGTGATCGATCCCGAGGTCATGGACGGCGAAGGGGGCAGCGTATGACCTCCAGTACGCCAAACCATCAATACCCGACTTCACAGGAACCTAGTTTTGTGGGGAACAGGGGGAACGGGGGAACGGCCTTTAAAGCCGTGGCCTGTAGCTGTTCCCCCTTATTAGATGTATGGGGAACAGGGGGAACACAAACATGTTTTTCAATATAAGCGCGTCGGCTTTTCCGAGTATTTGGCTATCACTGTTCCCCCGAAAAAAAGGTGGGGAACAGAAACCCCCATCCAACCGCCCGGAAACATTGGCTGTTCCCACTGTTCCCCCGTTCCCCCGATTTTTTTTCACAGTCACATTTTGCATCTATGGCAATCCAGTCGATGTGACGCAATGAGCCTCCTTTCCGGTCTGCTCGATCACATGCCACCGACCATCGCCGGGACTGACAAATCGAAAATGGCGAGTCGCGTCACGGATCGTCCACGCCTGGTGCCGGTCGAGCGCTCCGCCAACTTACCGCCGCGCACTTACAACACCGCTGCCCATGCCACTCCTGAGTGGCGTGATGCCCGTGACCGATATCTAGCTCACATATTGGTGTGCCGGTCCTGTTACGCCCCCACAAGCCGCCACTGCCAGCCTGGAACCGACCTGCGTGCTCTGTATGACGGCACGCCCATGGAGGCGCCTCGATGACCCAGCCTCCAGAAACAATTCGGTCTGTAACAGCCGATGTAACAGCAAATCACGCTGTTTCAGATCGCAGACATCCGGGTGAGCGTTTGTGCGCCACCCGCAACGCAACCGCTATGGAGTGCGCACAATGACCACCACCGCTATGGCACTTATACGAATTGCGCAAAAACCTGGCTTAACGCCCAGCACCAACCTGATTACGATTCGCCGTATATGCCGCATCTTTGCGGGACACATCGACGTGATCCAGTGCGAACGCCGGGCGCTGCGTCGACAGGCGGGCAAGTTGCGTCATTACCTTCCGTTCACAGCCAACTCTATTTATGAACTCCAGCAGCGAGCCGAGGACCACCGCCGCAAAGAGTGGGACGATCTGCGCACAGTGATGACCGCGTTTGGTCGTTCGCTAATGCTGGATACTGAAGGGCTGAGCCATGCGCTCGGCTTCGACCGAGTTTGCGACATACTGAGCGTCAACCCGGCACACCGCCATCAAGCCCATTTGGATGGCGACACCAGCATAAGGGGCGTCGCGTTTCTGTCTCAATTAGAAGATAGCGCCGACCGGCAGAGCGAAGTATGGGGCGATGGCGGCCCGTTGCATCGCGCCTGCCAACTTGCAATGATGAGGTTCATCAAAGAAATGCCCTCGCATCTGCTGCCAGATCCGTTCGCACCTGGTGCGGTACTCGGCCCGAAATTGCCGCCAACCCTAAGCATCGTTGGCAATTAACGCTGCCCGTTTTGCCAATTCGCGAACGGTGTAGCAAGTTGCTTGGTCGCGTTGCGGAAAAAAGTCTGAGTGTAAATGCAACGGCACCCATCCAATTTGTAACGCAACAATTCCAAAATAGTGGCTTTTTGACTGCTAGTTATAGCTAATTCGAATTTGCAGGCGGCGATAAGTTGATCGATACTCGCCGCCGATCACAATCATGGAAGACCGCCCTTGACTATCAATATTGCCATCGCGACATATGACGCGATCGTTTTGGGCTGCGATAGTCTGTCCAGCATCGTGGAACAGGCAGTATTGCCGTTCCGATGTGGTCAAGACGGTTTCGCTCGTGACGCCCAAGGCAATGAGTTGGTAGACGCATTCGGAAACAAAGTAGTATCTGTCGCCCAGATCCAGCCGTTCGTTACCAATGTTTTTGGCGGCGCACAGAAGATGTTCCTTCTATATGAGGATGACGATACTTCCGTCGCTGCTGTTACGGCAGGGATGGCTACATTGTCCGGAGTCACAATTGCCAGCGTTGCAGCCAGATTTCGTAAGAAAAACTTAGCAGAGCAGATCACGTTCACGTCTGTACATGCTGTAGCGGAAGCGTTTCTTGGTCATGCTCGTACAGAGTGGGAGCGCCAACTGGACTACGCGAACGCTCCAGAAGAGCAGCGCCCCTATTTCCCTGACGTTCAGTTCATCGCAGGGGGATACGGGAAGGACGACGAGACCAGTAAGGTCTTCAAGATTTCTGTTTGTAATCTCCGGTCAGAGGAACAGTTCGTCTGGCAAACACGTTCCGGAACTTGTTTTGGTGGACAGGCTGACTTTGTTGAGCGTTTACTTGTAGGTGTCGACCAGCGGATCGTCAATGGAGTGATGTTCAAGCTGATGACCGAAGCCGCACCGCGTGACGCGCGTTTAGCTTCGATCTTCGCGGAACAATTACGAGCGGCCGGCGTCGAAATTCCCGAGGGTTTCCAGTTTGACATCCCTCAAGAGTTTATAGACCTGCCGTGGAACGACCACGTTGCGAATATTGATTTTGCTAATTTGCCTACACAATACGCAGTCGATTTGGTCGAGCTTCTTGTAAATATTCAGTCTGGAATGCAGCGCTTTGCAAATGGTGTTGCTACAGTTGGTGGACGTACCCACGTAGGCGTGCTGAAGCGTGGTGAAAAGTTTGTAATGCTCAATGAGCCAAAATTGCATCACAACCATACGGGTTACTCTCATGACTTATGAATATCGCGAGACCTCAGGACAAATCGGCAGTCCGCCTAAGCCTGATCGCGAGCAATGGCTCGCTCGGTCGTTCGCGTGCTCCGATCGAAGTGGGTCTATCCCTTCGTCCCAAGACAGGAAGCCAAGCGGCCTGGCTACTCGCATAGGCGATACCTTGGTTGCGACCTTCCGCAACGGGACCGTTGAGTTGCGTTAATAAACCAATTTCTTGAGGGCCCCTTCTGGGGCCTTTTTTGTTACTGATGTTGCATCCGAACGGACCGTTATGTATGTGACGCAAGCGCCGCGGCCCAGCATGACGGTACGAACGGTACGAACTCCCGGTCATTCGTACCACGCACCACCTCCCCGCTAGAACCCGAAGCAAAAACTTCCCTTCTCAAGCCAGTCACATATACCAGCAACATCAAATCAATGATGGGGCAGGATCATGAGCAGCAATAACAGACTGGATAGCGTGTGCGCGGCATCGATGCTGGTTTCACTTGATGGCCAGGCTAGGCCGGCGCATGAGTGGGCAGCAATTCACGGCATTAAATGGACGACCGTGAAGATGCGCAGGTATCGAGGCCTGAGCTGGGACAAAGCGTTTGAGCCCCAGCAGCGAGGCAGAAAACCCAATTACCGTTGTGGTACGTGCGGGAAAATATGTGAGCCGGAAAGTGATTCTTTGGTTGCATAAAAGTTTTAGCCACAAATTCTCTGTTTGTGGCTAAGCAATCAAATCAACACTCCGGAGTATCAAGAAATGGCAATTGGCGACATCGACGGCGATACCGCCGACACCTACGCTGCTCGCGCGAAGCAAACCAGCTTTGACGCGACCAACACGCCTGCGAAGTATTTGGCGCCGCCTCCCGGGCAGCAGTCGCTAGAACAACTTACCCCACCTGCCGGGCCGATTGGCCGCGCTCAGCAGCAATTGCCAGCGCAGCCTAATAACCTCGGGAACATCGACCTTACGCCTCTCGATCCGGTAGCAGCTGCCCAGTCAGGCCCATCTAACTTGGCTGATGCTTTTCCTGGCTTTTCAGCGGCGCAGGCAGCCAAACCGCCAGCGCAGCCTAATAACCTCGGGAACATCGACCTTACGCCTCTCGATCCGGTAGCAGCTGCCCAGTCAGGCCCATCTAACTTGGCTGATGCTTTTCCGTCTGCGCTGGCACCGCAACCTGCTGACCCCAAGCCAGCAGCCGTAACTCCCTCACCTGCAACACCACCACCAAATCAGCCGAATAATCTGGCCAACATAAGCATGGTGACTCCGATCCCTGCCGGACCTCTGCCTCCACCGATGACTAACCTTGCGCAGATCGGCTCGACTATTGGTGCGAATGCTTTAGGTGTGGCAAGCCCGGCAGCCAAACCTCAATCGCTCGCAGATGCGGCGCCTGTGGGTGTGCTGCCCATGTCAACGAATCTTCCTCACACCAATCCGAGCCCTGTCCCGCTACCAGCGTCAGGGATATTCAGCGCAGACCCATTTACCAAACAGCAGCAGGTAGCGGCATGGAACGCTCAATTTGCTGCCAAGCCAGCCGCCTCAATGGCCGTTGCTCCACCGACAGATCCAAATCCTGTTGCACAGGCGCAGCCAGCTAGCCAGGCATCGAGCGCTCCAACTACTGCGCCTGAGCCAGCCTCGTTAGATATCTATCGCTCAACTGGCGCAGGGACAGACGCGGCCGGCGGCGCCCGCGCAGGCAGACAGATCGTCGCAGCAACCGGCCCTAACGGAGAGGCAAGATTTTCTAATG
Source organism: Pseudomonas sp. 10S5 (assembly GCF_035019745.1). Lineage (NCBI taxonomy): Bacteria > Pseudomonadati > Pseudomonadota > Gammaproteobacteria > Pseudomonadales > Pseudomonadaceae > Pseudomonas > Pseudomonas sp. 10S5. Next base: position 33,055 of record NZ_JASJVL010000010.1, on the reverse strand, counting down.
CCCCGAGAGATCAAGCTTCCGCACAAAGTCTTGGAGACGTTATCAGTAACCCAGCACCGCCAGCTGCCAACCCTAATGCAAGTCTCGCGTCTTTGGGCTCAGCGGCTAATCTCGGCGACGGTATCGGAACTTTCAGTCAGGCGCAGCCAGGTGATGCCGCTCTGGCCATGGGTCGCTTCCAGAAAGCGCACGACCTCCGAGAGAGTTACAAAAACGAAGACCGACGCGATCAGGCGCTTGGTGCGCAATGGAGCGCAGATCACACCAATATCGTCCACGACAGCAGCAAGCCGCTCACCACCGGGCAGAAGCAAAGCGACGCCGGGCTAGATCAGACCAGAGAGCGCGCCGCGAACAGAGTTGTCGCCGCTCAAGGCTTAGTCGACTCAGGCATTAAAGATCGCGCCGGCGAGCAGCAGTTACGACAGTCGGGCCGGCTTGAGGACGCGCTTAACGCTGCAGCTGCTCCGAACGCGACGCCGGACCAGCAACAGCGCTTGCGGACATTGGTAGACCCTACCGGCACGGCGGGCCTTGACCGGCAGCTGAAAGTGGCGAGTATCGACGAGAAAAATGCTTCCACCGCTGCCAAGCTTCGGAATACCAACAAGGCTGGAAATTTGCCGGTAGGTCTTCAGAAACTTGAAGACGGTGACATTGATGCGGTGAGCAACGTTCAGAGCATCAACACTCAAATGGGCAATATCCTCGGCCAAATTGATGACGGCAGCCTCGTGCTTGGCCCGCTTGAAAATAGGAAGAACGCCGCGAGAAACAGCTCAGGGATAAGCACCCCGCAGAGCGCGAACTACGCATCCTTCATGTCATCCCTGGAAAAGATCCGCAATGACAGCCTTCGTCTGAACAAGGGGCCGCAGACCGAGGGTGATGCGAATCGGGCATGGAACGAACTCCTTACCAATGTTAACGACCCTAAAGTCGTGAAGCAGCGCCTTGGAGAGATTCAGGCGATGAACAACAAAGCCGCTCAAGTTCGACTTGGAATGATCAACAGCCGTCGCAAAAATCAGGGGGTGGGCCCGCTAAATATCGACGACATACTCGGCGCGCCGCAACAGGCTTCTCAGTCTGCACAGCCCCAGCAGACGAGCACACCAGTGCCGCAAGCGCCTCAAGGCTCCGTCGCGCAGACTTCGGCAATTCCTCAGATTCAGAATGACGATGACTTCCACAAGCTGCCGTCCGGGGCGCAATTCATCGATCCCAACGGTAATCATCGGAGGAAACCATAATGGCCGCTTGGGAAAACGCACCTCTGATCAATGCCCCGCGCAACGTTTTGCCTGACGCCGAGTCGGTGCCTACCGCCCGCTCTGCGTGGGAGTCAGCCCCCCTGATCAATCAGCCAGCAGCCGGACAAAGCGCCACGCCGAACCAGCCAGCGGATGGTGGAGTTTTCAGCGACAGCAAAGACAACGTTGGCGCTGGTACTGCGACGATCCGTAGCATTGGCGATATGCTGACGTATGGGCATCAGGACGAGATTCTAGCGGGGCTGGATGCCGCTGTTCAGCCCGTGATACCAATACCCGAAAACGGCTCTTCTGCTGATACTTGGCGCCAGCGCTACAACGAAAACGTCGCCAACCAGCGTGAGCAACTAAAGACCGGTCAAGAGCAGCACCCTATCGCCTCGGCCGTTGGCGGCGTAGTTGGCGCGATTATACCTGCCGTAGCAACCCTCGGAGCCTCACTGCCAGAGTCGGCCGCACTCGCCGTAGGAAAATCCACACTCGGCCGGGCGACGATAAAAAGCGCAGGAATCGGCGCGGCCCAAGGTGCGGCTTATGGGTTCGGCTCTGCGGAAGGTGACGTGGTGGATCGATTGCCCGGTGCTGGTGTGGGCGCACTGATCGGCGGGACTGTCGGCGCAGCTGCTCCAGCGGTAATTTCGGGTGTTGGCGCAGTGGCGCGCAAGGTCATACCGCAGCGATTCCTTCCCGGCCAGAGTGCTGGCGCTTCAGTAGCGCAGGGCGCCGAGGGCGATGCTCAGGCAGCGAGTCAAGCTGGCACTCCAACTCCAGGAGTCGACGCACAGCCATCTGGCCCTATTGGTGGCGCACTCGATTCAAGCAAGAGTGCTAACCAGCACGTCTACGACACTGTGAACGCCCCCGCCAAAAAGCAGGACTTGGCGATTGCCGATCTGGCTGACTACATTGCCCCTCAAAAAAACGTAGTCGACGCGATGGCGCGCCTCGGTATTCACAACCCTACCCCCGGCGAGATCACCGGAAATCCTGAGGTTCGCGGCCTTCAAGGTGCTTTCGCGGCCCAGTCTAGTAACCCACTGACAGCCCGGCTCACTGAGAACCGCAATAAGTTGGCGAGCGCCGCTGACGATCTGATCAGCGAGTATGGAGGGTCGACCGACAAGGCCGCATTCTCTATGGATTTTAAGGACAAGAGCCTCGACACCATAAATGGTCTGCGCAAGGAAGCATCTGACCTTTACGACCATGTTGGCACCGCTCTTCCGGAATCGACCCCTGCGCCCGCCGAGGGCGCACTGGCGCATATACAGGCGAATCTGGATAACGTGGGTGGCGACGTTAGCTTGCTTCCGGATTACCAGCAGAAAGCATACAGGGTGCTGACTGCCGACCCTGACGTGGGCAAGCCGCTTCAATCGGTTGCTGGGCTAAACCTCCCCGACAGGCACGTCGCCACCGCCAAGGCGCTCAGCGCCGCCGCCGATGATCTGGTTACCGCCAATGGCGGCTCACTGGACAAGGCTCGATTTTCCGACGATTTCAAACAGCAGGGGGTGGACACTCGCGATGCGTTGGAAACTCAGTCGAACAGCCTTTATCAGCAGCTTAATACGGCCATTCCAAAAACAACCTTTGCCCCTGCCAAGTCTACCGTTGGCTATTTGGCCGGCAAGCTCGTAGAGCTCGGTGGTCGAGATGAGCTTTTGTCGCCCGCCGAACGACTGACGCTCAACGCGCTATCTCCTAAACTGGTAGGCGGATCAGCCGTCGAACCTACCTACTCGGCGCTAGATACCGTGCGGCGCCAGGTTGCGGCCGGCTACAAAGGGCGCGGCCCATTCGCCGACAGCGACAGTCACGATCTTGACCGACTATATGCAACCCTAAGCCAGGATCAGCAGCGAGCAGTTGAGGCGGCAGGTCCGGAATATGGAGAGATGTTCTCGCAAGCAAAAGGGCTGGTTGCCCAGCGCAAGCAGCTTGAAGACTCCCTCAAGGCAACGCTCGGCAAAGACTTGTCAGGATCGGTCGGCAACGTCGTGTCGGGCGCAGTCAAGAAGCTGGCAACCGGTGACTTCCAGTCGTTTGACCGTACCCTATCTAACATCCCGGATAGCCTCAAGTCGCAGTCGGTGCTGACAGGCATTGGTGATGCCTTTTCCGGCGGCAAGGGCAAAGGCCTGAATATTCCGGCGATGACTGACTGGTATCGCAGCCTTCAAAGCAATCCTGCTGCCTTGGCGCGCTTGGAATCGCATCTGACGCCCGAGGCTGCCCAGCAGTTGCGCGACCTGAACACGGGCGCCGCAAATCTACGGGGCCTTGCCGACGGATCGGTAAAGGACAGCTCAGTCAGAGTGCCTACGTTCAAGACGGTAGATAATCTGCGCCGCGCCATTGAGTCGAAAGCGCATAACGGGCACTTTGCGGATGCCGAAGATAATGAGCTTCAAAAATTCCACGGCGCGCTGCTGGGCGATCAACAGAAGGTCGCGGACGCTCACGGAGTTGGCGTTCCGTTCGCCTCGGCCCGCTACCTTGAGCACAAGGGGAAAAATGCCCAGGACAACCTGACTGACTTGCTCGGTCGTAACCTTGAAAGCTCCATAGCCGCGAAGATGGGGCCGGCGATTGAGCAACTGCGCACCGGCAACACCGAGAAATTCGAAACCATGATGCGCAAGGTTCCGAAAGAACAGCAGCAGTCGGTGGTCATGACAGCACTGAGTAGCGGCTTCACCAAAGGCTCGCGCACCTCGCAAGACATCACGCCAAAGGGGCTGACTGATTGGTATGACGGCCTGCTCAAGAACAAAGCCGGGCTAGACCTTCTCTATAAGTACATGCCGGAAGGCGCCCAAAAACGCCTTGAGGATGTCGTTACATCTTCCAGGGCGATGGCTGCCGCAGACGCAAAGGTCATAGGCACAGGCATTTCGAAAGACCCGTTCAAGGATCAGGATGCGGCAGGACAGAAAACTGTAATTCGCCGCGTGCTCGGACTGGTCAAGCCAATTGCGCTAGGAGAGGCTGCTGGGCATTTGACTGGCATCACCGGCCTAGGAAGTGCCGCGGCGCTTTACTCGGTGTTGCGTACGCCAAAGACGCCAACATTAGAGGCCGCAATGCAACTATTCGCCGGTCGCCAATTAGGAGACGCGGTGAGGGCGATCACCAATTCAGATGGGGCGCTTCGTCCCATCGTGCTAGCCCAGCAGAAGCGGCTTGTTCGTACGATGGCGTATCGGAAGTGGGAGCGGAGCCTCAACGATTCGGCGCGAGCCCGTATAGCAACCGTTGGCCCGCTGGTTTACCTGACAGAGCCTAGCCAATAACCGTTGCCGTTAAGCCAAGGATGGCTCTACGATGGCGCCTCAAGGGAAGAGGCTGCCATGCAAAACGTAAAGATTAAATTCGCTTATAAGCAGGGCTTCCGTCGACTCTGGCTCGTTTTGTCTGTTATCTGGCTTTTGATTGTTTATGTGATCGGCATACAGGGAAGGAATGACATCGATTATCAGCTCACAGCAAGCTATGGGCTTATCCCGCCGCTAGCCCTTTATTGCCTGGGCGCCGCCTTCGTCTGGATTGTCGAAGGCTTCGCCAAGGCTGATCGCTAGCCTTCAAAGTTTTTTTTTGCAGCCTCTCAATGCATTTGGCGAAAGTGAGTTTCCGATGACTGTATTCAGCGTCAGGTAACCAAGTACCTGCCCATCCCTGATGATCATTGGTGGCCGACCAGACGAGGTATTGAACGCTGAGAACGGATCAAAGCTATTGCCGAATTTTGAATAGTTGTTCCACATCGAGACGCCACTGTATTGGTTGCCGTAAGTGCCGTACTCATTAAACACAGAGTTCGTGTCGTAGCTGCTGGATATTTTCCCGAGAAATGTGTTTGCAGAATCTTGAGATACGATCGTAGCGTTCTTCACGATCTGACATACCTGTTGAAGGTCTGCCATAGCCTGCCCCGAAATCATCCCCGCCAGCAAAATCACTGCACACTTCAGCTTCATGTCATTCCCTTGATAGATGGTGCAAGTCGCACATCTTGCCTGAGTCACAGCGGGCTGGCAGCCCTAGAATCACAGCGTCAGCCTGGCGACGCTCTCGTAGCAGCAGTCGCCGCTCGAAGATGTTTTATCCCCGCCAACCTTTCCAGCCACATAGCGTTTCTCGCATCTAGATACTGCGAGACAGCGCCATGCGAAACGCTCCCTACGAAATCGGCACCGTTTTCATTCCCCGCCCACCCGTTCGCAGTACCGTTTGCGCTGGAGCTACGCCTATCACTATCGAGGGGATGACGCTCCCGGCTGCTGAGTGGGCGTCTCGCCTCGGCCTCAAGTGGTCGACCGTAAAGATGCGCCGACTGCGTGGCTTCAGTTGGAGCGCTGCGCTAGAGCCAGCTTTGAGGCGGAGCACGTTCATGTCCGGGTGGGCGCTTCAAGCTCGATAGACAGCATCGCTCTATTCGATAACTGCTATTTCCGTAGCATTTACACGCGGTATCCAAGCAGCGGTATTCACACCGGTATCCACGGATAAGCCTGTGTCGGATACCGCTTGGTTACGGGCATGGTTAAGCGGAGATGCGTGTTACCAGCGGGCAAAATAACCCGGCATGTCCCTGTCTCTGGTTCGACTGCCCTGCTCATTTAGTGAGCGAAATTGAACGTATTTTAATGTATTTGAACCATTTCGAAGAGATGAGACGCGGTGTCTAAATCACACTCTATCGCCTAGGGGATGAGGTTATTTATCTAAGTGTGCGTAGCGCTTAATCCGGATATGTTCTCCGCGAAACCGATAAACGGTAAGAACCTAAGTGATCGCTATAACTCAATGAATAAAGTGACAAAAGTTTAGAAAGTAAGAGTACTGCTTCAACTTCCCAAGATGTCGAGATATTGAAATCTATTCATGCGAAATTATTTTTATAGAAAATCTATCCGAACGAGTTTAAATTTATAGTCATTCGAAACGGTGCTGATTTCATTGAGACATAGCTTGAAACAGGCAATTCGCGTCGCTGCCATCTCGTAGGGTTACAGCTACGCCAAGTAAGGATTCTGGGCTAAACGTCATGAGGCTTGAGGCTTGATAGATCAGTAAAACGTACTCTTCCGGCGTCACCATAAACGAAAGGAGATGTCCTATGTGCGGCGGGATCGAAGCGCATGACCAAGACGGATTCCGCAGGGTGTACTTCCCGAATCCAAAGGCAGCCATACCCTTAATATTGGCAGATGGGACAGAGTTGGGATGGGTGCGTTGGGGCCGTAGAAAAAGTGAGCCTGGCTCCTATCCATATGGGGGATGGGCAAAACTTGACACATTCGAACTAGGCGGATGGGAGCGCCATTTTCCCCAGCGAGCGCTTGCTCTGGTCCGGGGGCACATGCAAAAAGACTGCGACCTCAACTCGCACTGGTTCGACGTCATTCCGGGCTATGCAATCGAATGCTTTGTAATTGGCGAGGTAGAGGAGCGACGGGTTTACGTCATTACAACCTCACCGCCGGAGGAATTCTCCTGGATAAATGACCTATGGCCCAAGGTGGTGCCAATCAACGCTGTTTATGACTCTGCGCCGTACGACCTTCTTAGGAACAGCCAAAGGGGCCAGCTTGACGGAAGTGAGTAATGATCTATTGCCGTTAATCCTGAGCATCCCTGGAGATTGAGTCGAGGTGATCCCGAGCGTGCGCGTTTGCAGAAATCAGTTAAGCGTCGGCGGCAACTCAGAGAGGATTTCGGCCAACTCGCGCCACGGATACAGTTTGTCGCCGCTCGCTATGCATCCAGGAAGGTGCGTAAAAGACAATCCTGCAAGGGAAGCGGGTTGCGAAGCCAGGCACGTATAACAGACGACAAGGTTGCCCATCATCAACCACCTCCCATTCCAACCGATCAGCCGCTCGCCTAGGTCGGTACTGTCGCTCATAGCCGAAGCTAACCAGTAAGCGCGTTCTGCATCTGACATCGGAAACCTCCTTGGTAGTTTGTGCGGAAGCCGCTCCCGGTTAAATGTAGACGCAATTTAACAGCTATTCCCACTCGTACCGGCGTGCTCCTAATTAACACCGTCCACCATAGTTTAGCGCACAACTTCGCGCACCTCTGGGACGCAGCGGGCTGTGCGCGAAGGCAGGCAAGCCAAATTCACGAAGCAGCTCACGCACAGATCTCACGCAGCCAGCCTTGCGTGAAACATCTCTCATTGCCGGTACGCACGAACTGGTACGCAAGACGGTACGCAGAGAATCAGTTAACAGCGTTGCACGCGAGTTAACACCCCTACGCGGGAGCTGGTGTCACGCTGGCTTCTTGCGGTGGTTACCAAGCAACTGGTTACCACGCTGGTTAACACGGAAACACTGGTAACCGGCAGGTTTCCAATCGGAGGTTTCCACGCAGGTTGCCACGGTATCGCAGTGCTTTTCACTGGTCGAACGTCGACTTGCGAAAACTACCCCATGAATGAGGCGAAATGACGTTCGAACGACGCTGAATGATCGTTCTGCGAAAACACCCCATGAATGAGGCGCGCCAGCCGTTCCAATGTCAGGTTTTGTCAGGTTCCGGCGTGTTGAAATCGACACACTGTGTAGGAATCAACACGGTGTTATCCATACTGGCATATCAAGCAGGCGCTCTAACGGGGCGTGAGCGGCAAGCTGTCCAATATGTCCCTCAACTCTTCCCATGGATTAGCGCTATTTTTGGCGCTAGAACATCCTGAGCAATGCGTAAAAGGCGTTTCGGCCTGTCGAATTGTCTGAGTGGTCTGGCATTCATTACAGACCAAAAAGTCCCCGCGTAGCGTCCAGATGTTGGCCCAGTAAAGCAGTCGCCCGCCAGGGGTGGTGTGCGGACCTTTGTTCAGTCTGAACATTGTTTGCAGCCCTCAAGTGGTGAGCGGTAACCATAGACTAGGCTCCAGAGCCTAGTCAGATTTCAAATCTGACTTGGCTGGATTGGAGATCTGGGCAAGGGTTCGATTTTAAATCTGACCCTTCTGGATTTGAAATCCGAAAGTCTGGCGACTCGCCAAACCTGACCCGTCATTTCAACGGAGTAGCAAATCGCTATGCCATAGGGGGGAATGAATCGTTCCTCCGTAGGGGTGGGGGGAACGCCCACCCTGCAACGCAAGCCGGAACAGGCAATAGGACAAGCCAAAACTGGCGAGTCGATGCGCCAGCAAACTACCGGGATGACGGCAGTTATCAGATAATCGGACACCCGCTCAGCGCATGTTGAGTATGCCCGCACCGAGGGCCAAACCGTGTTCGTTCTCGACTGCGACTACCTGCCCACCGACAAGGTGGTGTTTCCACCCGAGCTGGCATTGCTGATCGTGAGGAAGACGGCCGCTGTGACTGAGGTGTTTGAGAGTCAGGCAATCGACCAGCCAGACATCCCGGTATCCCGCTTGGTATCCATCTAAATCGGCGTTTCTAGCCGGATACCAGCACCGGTGACCACCATCAGTGACCATCTTTCGCTGACCACAAAACCATCAAACCCATTTGTGGAAACACAACCCCATGGATGATCAGCGTCAAGTACCCAACAGCAGGTTTTAGCGCCCCTGAAGCGCGGCGCTGAAATCAGCCATGAGGCGGAACACTTTCATGTCCGGTTGAGCGCTTCAAGGCAGGTAAGGCAGCATCGCTGTTGACGATGCAGCACACACCGCTGGAAACTTTCCCGCGTAGCGTTTTACCTGCATCCAAAGCGTGGTGTCCACGGATGAGCTGGGGTCGGATATCGCTTGGTTACAGCAATGGTTACGCTAATGGTAACGCGGAAACCGAGAGCCAGCAGCTTACAACGCGGCTGCGTTGGGCCACCCAGTTCATTAAGTGTGGGCGGGAGAACGCTCAATAGAATATTCAAAAGCATCGTAATGGCCACGCATCGCACACTTTCGTATGAGGACGCATAGGCCGCGATTTCGTCATAATGGCCTCCTAACCTACTGTTTCAAATATGCCTGCTTGGCATCCTCCGTCATTGAAACCCCTTCAATTGCGCTTAACCCTTTAAAATCCACCAGTGCGGCAATGTAGCCATCCGCGACACCCTTCTCGTACAGACGGTCATCCTCGTTCACTTGCTCAAGAATCGCATCTATCCGCAAGCGCACTGCCCGCCTAAGCATAGTGATATTCATCTTTGCACCCAGCATGTGTCTTCCGCACCTTCTACTATTCACTCAATTTTAGCTAACGAAGTTGAACTGTATTGAACCATTTGTCAGAAGTTGTAAAAGCCGTATTACAGGCAATCAGCCGCTCGCCAAGGTCGGTGCTGTCGCTCATAGCTGAAGATAACCAGTAAGCATGTTCTGCGTCTGACATCGGAAAACCTCCCTATTATTTCGGGCGGACCAAAAGTCGATGTCATCCTCATCATAGACGTCAAATAAAATGTCACCTTCATCCAAAACGCTTTGAATTCCTCTGATGTCCACCGGTCAACCAATTCGCGAGTATGAAAAATCTTTTTGACTAGGCTGGACACAAATCATGCAGATTGGAATCTGAAACATATGACTATTCGGACGTCTGAAGAGGCAAGGAGTTGGCTTCGAGCGCAGGGAATTAGCGTTTCGGACTTTGCTCGAACCCATGGCCTTGATCTTTCTACGACTTATCAGGTGCTGTACGGAATCAAGAAAGGGTTTCGGGGTATGTCTCATAGGTCTGCGGTTGCACTCGGGATGAAGCTTTGCGTAGAGCCTGAGTCACGACCTGATGAAGCATTGGTAAGCAGGGATCTCTCGGATCATGTTTAGCGCACTCCTACCGATAGACCAGAGAGTTATATACAAAGTGGATAGATGTGAGTTTGTGATAACGATGTGCGCGGTTCACACACTAGCCAATCGCTCGTACACTCATAGAAATACCTAGACGAGCTAGAAGGAATTCCCATGCATGGTATGAGTGCAAGATTGAAGGAAGAGCGAAAACGCCTCGGCCTTTCGCAGCAAGCATTGGCGACTATCGGTGAAATAGAACCAAACGCTTAGGGCATGTACGAGCGAGGTGCGCGGTTTCCGAATGCCACCTATCTGTCTTCAGTTGCAAAAGCAGGTGTGGATATTTTATTTGTGGTGACGGGAGTCAAGAAAGTACGGCCAACGGATAGCATGACCATTATGGACACTAAGGTATTGCATGAACTGGACGGCCTGCCGAAGGACGTACAAGACGACATCAAAAAATTGATTTCGACCCTTTTCGAACAAGATACACAGGAATAGGCCGCAACCTCACTTATTCCTTCGTCAGTGAGGTTGATATAGATAAGGCATGGCAGTGAGAGGGATGACAGGGAGTATCCGTCGAAGGATTGTCACTTCACCAGGTAGGGTGCTGCAACCGAATAGTCTGTGCCTATTGGCTCAAGATGGTTATGAGAGGAGCTAGCGTTCTCAAGGTCTTGCTGAAGTTCCGCAATGAAACTTGAAATAGTACGACTGGTATTGAGCGACGCAGTGGTGATTCCGGTGACAACCAGACTCTCCCTGTCCCCACCTTCTTGAAAAACGCGCACGGTCAAAGACGAATCGGCCGAGAGAGTGCATTCACAGCGGTTTGGCAGGAAGCTTTGCTCCACAATATGTCGTAGTTCCAGTGTCGAAATCATTTTAAAATAACCCTAACAAAAGTCAGCCCAAATGACTCTCGCCTCAGGTGATAAGGAAGCCGTAATTATTTACGACTTGATGAGCTTGCCTGAGGTAAATCTGGCCCGGCGCTCACAAGCCAGTGTAGGCTAATCATCCAAAAGCATTGGATTAATTTAGGTCGCAATCCATATGAGTTCGTCCACTACGCCTTCCACTATTCAGAGGAAGTCATCGGTACCAGCGAGCTATTGTGGTGAAACCGCCACAATCGAGACGCCAGCGGAGTACCGCTCATCTGGAAGGTGGTGGGGATTACCAGGACGGCGTTGAGAGCATTGTGATGACGAAACAGCCACCAGCAGCGAGCGCCGTGTATCCCCTGGTGTATCCCTATAAAACACACACAGAACAAAACTCTTTAAATACAGTAACTTAACGACCCAGCTCAAATGACTGTGTACCACCAAGTACCGGTTTACAGATGTCTACAGCAGTCTATAAACCACCTCAAGAAGCCCGCCTAGTGCGGGCTTTCTTGTGTCTGGGCATCTCTCCTTTTATAGCCTTATAGCCCCCAGCATCCCCACCCGCATGGGAGAGGGGACGGAAAATCTTAGGGATGCGAACCTGATAAAGCATAGCGACTTGCCTCATTCCATCAAGTCGTCGCACATCGGATTCACGTTGATAACGTGCGCAGCCAGCCGCGACGCGTCCTTTTGAGGCTGGCATACCGACGCGGGCGCTAAGCTTCGTGAGCCACCTAATGGCCAGCATCCACACAAAATAAAAACATCACCCCACACAATATTTCTGCCGTTAAAACGTCTTCATCTCCATGGACCCCTCGCACAGCCGGAACTTGATGACAGACCGAAACAGCGACATCACCGCGACTGTCTTGCGCGAACGCACCAAGCTGGGGAATTTCATTCGGCGCAGGGTACGTGACTCGACTGAGGCCGAAGACATTTTGCAGGACGTGTTTTATGAATTCGTTCAAGCCTATCGCCTTCCGGCAACGATTGAGCAGGCCAGTGCATGGCTTTTCCGGGTAGCGCGAAATCGGATCATTGACCGGTTTCGCAAGAAGAAAGAACAACCCATCAGCGGGATGAACGAAAGCACCGACGATGACGATGAGGTGTATCGGCTAGACCTCGCGCTGCCGTCGATGGACGCCGGGCCGGACGCTATTTTCGCCCGCTCAGCCGTACTTAACGCGCTGCAGGATGCGTTGGACGAACTGCCGGAGAATCAGCGCGAGGTGTTTATTGCCCATGAAATCGCGGGTAACAGCTTCAAGGAAATAGCGGCGCAAAGCGGCGTTGCGGTGAACACTTTATTGGCACGAAAGCGCTATGCAGTCTTGCATTTGCGCAGTCGGCTACAAACGGTTTATGACGAACTTGATACGTAACGGAGAGCACACATGAAATATCGACTGAGAATTGCGGCACGGGTGCTGTTGGGGATCGTGGCGGTGGCCGTGCTGGGCTGGGTGGTCATGGCGCTGTGGAACTGGGTGATTCCAGAGTTATTCACAGGCGGGCGAGTGATCGACTATGGGCATGCGTTAGGGTTGCTGTTGCTTAGCCGGATCCTGTTTGGCGGATTCCGTGGGCGCGGTGGCTGGCACGGTCGTCGGGACTGGCGCAAATGGGAAGCGATGACGGCCGAAGAACGCGAGCAGTTCAAACAGACCATGTTCTCCGGGCGACACAAGCGTTCCGAGGGTTAATCGCGACGGATCATCGAGTGCCAGCAACAAAGCCGGGAGGGCTTCCGGCTAATACCTTGATACATTTCCCCGCCGTGCTATAGGATGCACGCAGGAGATGGCATTCCTCCTCTAACCGCCTTGTGCTGATGATGCCTACGTGAATCCTGAACAAGGCGCGTAGGTGTGCGCCTTGTTCCTTATGAGAACAGGCCCTTGAATACGACCTATCAGCACCCCTTCGATAAAACCTCGCCCCCTTGGCATCAGCCTGCTCTCCGATGGTCGGGAGCGTTACGCCTATGCTGAAGTCAATTTTCGCCATCGCTTTCGGAGCGTCCGTAGGCGCGTTGATGCGCTGGCAATTAGGCATGAAGCTCAACTCGGTGTTTCCGACGCTTCCCCCCGGTACGGTGGTCGCCAACATGGTCGGTGGCTACATCATCGGTCTGGCGGTGGCATTCTTTGCGGCAACACCGACCCTTAGCGCCGAGTGGAGACTGCTGGTCATCACCGGTTTCTGCGGTGGTCTGACCACGTTTTCTACTTTTTCGGCCGAGACCATGATTTTGATTCAACAAGGGCGCCTGCTCTGGGCGCTCAGTTCGATCGCAGTGCATGTACTCGGCTCCCTTGCGATGACCGCACTAGGATTGCTGACCTTTCAATTCATCAGCGGACGCTGAAGGAAGGCCTCATGAATGGCTTTCAAGTGATTTTCTACACCCCGCAAACCATCGCCATGAGGGGAAATGCTCAGGGAATGGATTGTCAACCTGACAAAAGAACTGGGTCTGTGCGGCGCAACAAGGGTGTCTGGCATCGAGGGATTTGGGCACACAGGCAAGAGCCATTCAGCTCACTTTTTCGGGCTGGCCGATCAACCGATGGAAATACGGCTGGCAATGACTGACGAGGAAGACCAGCGGCTATTTGAGCGTTTGGCCATCGAAGACGTCGCCTTGTTTATATCAAGATGCCCATTGAACTGGGCTTTATCGGTAAAGCCGTGGCGCATTGACGCCTCGGCGTGGGCGAGTCCATCTAATTACCGTCAGGGTTGAAGTTCAGTCAGGATGCGGTAAGCCAGACGAACCCGGGCTTCATTGGGAAAGTTCTTGTTCGCGAGCATCACGATGCCGAGCTTTTTCGCTGGCACAAACGCCACATACGCACCAAATCCGTTGGTTGATCCGGTCTTGTTTATCCAGACAGATTGCTGCGGTGGCAGAGGCGGATTTAAGGCTGTGACGGCGTTGCTCTCGTACGCCATCTTGTTCGAGTTGCCTTCCAATAATGCGTCCAGTGAGACTGGATAGCGGTATTGCTCCCAGATCAGGTCCTGCGTCATGGCCCTCAACTGAAAGTAACCGGTGTGGGTGTCGGCCATCGCGCGCTTGAGCAATGGACTCGTGTCTGTGAGGCCCATGTTGGCTTCGACGAACCGAATCAAGTCTTTGGAAGTCGTTTTCACCCCGTAGGCTTCGGCGCCGAGCACGCCAAGACTGAGTCTGACGGGCTTGTCGTTCTTGTCGTAGCCTTGAGCGTAGGCGGCCAACTTGTTCGCCGGAAGGGTGATGAAGCTGTTGGGCATGCCGAGTTCGGGAAACAGCCGATGCTCCAAGGCTTGGTCGAAAGGCATTCCCATGCTCTTGGCGGCAGTCATTCCGAGCATTCCGACGCTTGGGTTGGCATAGGTTCTGTAGGTGCCGGGGGCAAACGTCGGTTGCCATGCCTTGAAGTACGCCATCATCTGCGTGGCGTTCCGTATGTCATCAGGAAACTGCAATGGGAAGCCGCCAGCCGTGTGGGTCGCCAGATTGATCAGTGTCACGTTGTCGAACGGGCTGCCCTTGAGTTCAGGCACATAGGCGCTTGGGCGATCAGTGAGCAGTAGCTTGCCGCTGGCTTGGGCGTAGGTCGCCAGGGTCGCCGTGAAGGTCTTGCTGACCGAGCCTATCTCGAACAGCGTGCCGTTGTTGACCGGCTGCTGCGTTTCTCTGGAGGCCACTCCGTAGCTGTAGAAACGCGGCTTGCCATCCACGGTGATCGCGATGGCTAAGCCCGCGACGTTGTAATGACTCATGACGGAGTGAGCGGCATCTTGCACAACGGCATCGATGTTGCGCGGTTCGGCATTCGCCACAGCAACGTTACCGAAAAAGAGGCAGCTGCTTGATAACAGACAAAGAGTAAGAAGCTTTCCAATAAAGCGCATTCCAATGATCCTTGCTTCGTGGTTATTTAATCACGCTCAATTTCAGCAACCCACGCTCCCATATCTGCCGAGTCCTGACCCAAACAAGTTCATGCCAGTCCTTATCCGACGGGTAAAACTGTTCCAACAGACCGAGCTTGATTTCCCGCCCCACGCTATCAAGCGGATTGCCGTGCAGATGCAACCATTGATCGTCGCGCAGATGGCGATGAACAGCGTTGCCCGGATAGGTGCCACATTCGATGACGAAGGGCATCAAACGAACCTGTGGTAACGCATCGATCAAGGCTTGCGAGGTGTAACCGGTTGCCGTGGCGGCGATTCCGGTTTCACTCAAGTGTTCGGCACCGGTGAGCAGGGTGTAGAGCCAAGGATCGTAGGCCGCCTGGGCGTCGGCTAATGCGGAGTAGGCCCGCTCGGCGATGGTTAATAACATCGGATGACCGTAAGCACCCGCGCCGGTATGCAGGTCAAAACACATGACTGTTTTAGCGTTTGAAAGATGATTTTGGATAATGGCGTGCAGGGTTGTATTGGACCAACTGGGCGACAGGCCGCCGTAAAACAGTCCATCTGGATGACTGTGCTGGCCGCCCTCGACAATCGACATCACCCTCGGCCAGCCGTGGTTCTGGACTTGTTCATCGAGCAGCGCATCCGCGCGCTCTCGCAGCGGCCCGCGCAATTCAGTGCACGCGTAGATGTAATGAAGTGCGGCGTACGCCTGGTTGTCTGGTAGTGGACGATTGAAGTCGAGGTGGTTTCGGTTCAGGTCGATATTGTCTTCGTTGACGCGGCGCAACCAAGCGGTGCCCCATGGATTGATCAAGTGGATCATCACGATGGCGGTGTCAGCGGGCAGCAGGCGCCCGCTCAGCAGTTGCAGCCATTGAGCCTGGCAATTGGACCCGTAGAAACCTTCGACACCGTGCGTCCCACTGATTGCGACTAACAAGCGAGAAGCACTAGGGTCGCCGAGTACGGCTACGTCAGTGCTTAAAGGCTCGCCGAAGGGGCCTGGAAGCGGGTGCGAATATTGGGTAAGACTTGCGCCCGCAGCCGTCGCCGCAACTAAAAATTGCTCACGTTGAGCGCGGTAACTGACGCGTGTCGGAAAGTCGGTGCGCATGTCGGCCCCTTATGGTCTGCGAGCGGGTCTATTTGATCGGTCGTCGGATACTACATGTCCAGAACACCCAACAAAGGTATGTAGGACGAATAACACGTCGATAAGCGGCTGGCCGTTCTGAGTCATCGATGTTCTGCAGCGATGGCGCCAATGGTTGCGATCAACTGGGCTTGCCTGGGCGAATCGACCGGACGATGCCGAACCACGGCACTCATGGGGTTCTGGGCCAGCGTACTGCCGCCGACATCGACATGGGACGGACGAACCGGGCGCGGAGCGAAGCCGCCACCACAATTGGGGCACACATTGCCCAACACCTTATCTACGCAGTCTGCGCAAAAAGTGCACTCATACGAGCAAATCATCGCGTGAATACTGTCGGCCGGTAACGCAATATTGCAGTGTTCGCAGCTCGGTCTTAGTTCAAGCATGACGCTCTCCAAACGTTAGAAAGTAACTGCCACCTTCGGGCTGGCTCGGCAATGGCGTCGATTGTCGCTACCTTACAGGTATGTTCGAGCCGAAACCGACTGGGTTTTCGGAGACTTTAGGGGCATCCCCGCATAGGCTTCAAAACAGGCCACTTATTGCGTAACTTAGCCGTTCATGCTGGCCCAGCGTGGCTCATAATGAGCACCCTATTTTGCCGACCGGCATGGCGCGATCGAGGCGACACTGATGTCAACACCCGCCCCCCTTTCAAATCCCGGTAAAACCAGCCTGTTCGACCGTGTGTCATGGCCCGATATCATTGCAGGGCTGTCGCTGGCGGGCTTGTTACTGCCAGAAGCGGTGGCGTATTCAAGTATCGCCAACTTGTCGCCGCAGGCCGGGGTCATTGCGCTGTTCGCCGGTTTAGTGTGCTACGGCTTAATGGGCACTAGTCGCTTTGCTATCGTGTCGGCCACCTCGTCTTCAGCAGCGGTGCTGGCGGCCGCTTCAGCGACAATGGCTGGTCCGGACAACGGCCTGAGGCTGGTGATAGCGGTTGCGCTGGTTCTTGTGACGGGATTGTTTTTTACCTTTGCCGGCCTTGCACGAGCAGGCAGCATGTCGGCGTTTATCGCTAAGCCGGTGCTGCGCGGTTTTGCCTTCGGCCTGGCCATTGTGATCATTTTCAAACAAGTAGCCAGCGTGGTGGGTGTTCACCCGCAACACAGTGACCTGGTGCGTTTCCTGACGGAATTATTTAGCGAAATAGCCCATTGGAATTGGGCTGCTGGGGCGGTGGCGCTGATGGCGTGGGGGCTTCTGTTGCTGTTCGCTCGGATACCGCGTTTACCCGGCGGCCTGTTGGTGATCGTCATCGGCATTGCCGCCGGTCAATGGTTGAATCTGGCGCAATATGGTGTCGGCTTGGTGGGCACTATCGACTTACAACTGACCGCGCCGACGCTGCCGTCACTGTCATACGCGCAATGGCTGCGCATCGGTGAGCTGAGCGTCGCCATGGTACTGATTCTGTACGCGGAGTCTTATGGCTCAATCCGTAGCTTTGCAATGAAGCATGGCGACAATGTTTCGCCCAACCGTGATTTGCTGGCATTGGGCGCCGCCAATCTGCTGTCAGGTCTGTTCCATGGCATGCCGGTTGGCGCGGGCTATTCGGCAACATCGGCGAACGAGGCAGCGGGCGCGTCGTCTCGCCTAGCAGGCTGGTGTGCCGCGTTAATTTTGCTGATTGTGGTATTGACGTTGTTGCCACGTATCGCGCTGCTGCCGGAGCCGGTATTGGCAGCGATTGTCGTGCAAGCCGTCAGCCACACGCTGCGGCCTGCGGTGTTCCGACCCAACTTTATCCTGCACCGTGATCGACTGGTGGTCATCGCTGCGGTGCTAGCGGTATTGATCTTGGGGGTCATGGACGGCTTGCTTGCGGCCATTGCGGTCAGTTTAGTGATGATGTTGCGGAGGATGTCGGAATCATCGGTCACGATCCTGGGCCAGCTCAATCATGGTCATGACTTCGTCAGCCGGGCCCTGCATCCGGACGCGCAGGCGGTCAATCACATTTTAATTTTACGCCCCGACACGGCACTGTTTTTTGCCAATGCCGAACGCGTTTTAGCCCAGATACGCAACTACGTCGCCGCCGCCGGGGACACGGTGCATACGTTGATTATCAGCCTGGAGGAGTCGCCGGACCTGGACAGCTCCAGCGTGGAAGCGTTAACGGAGTTCTGCACAGCGCTCATCAGTGAGGATAAGCACTTGCTGTTTGCACGTTTGAAACCACCCGTACAACAAGTGCTACTTCGAGCAGCCATTCCTGGATTGCCGGTAGAGACGTTATGCGCCCTGAGCGTCGATGACGCCGTTAACGTCGCGCAACGCCTTTATCCCTGACCCGGCTGCCGCTTTGCGGTTAGTGAGCGCGAATACACTGGATCTGCGAGAAGCTTCCGCCGCTGACCGTCACCACGTTGTTATTGGTTTTCTCTAACTCGGTGGGCGGTGAGAGATGAAGATCCCTGACCGCCGCCGTTGGATTTTCCCACAGTATTTTTTGCAGGCTTACGTAGCCGGACGCTTCGCCATTGCCAGTCACGATGCGAATTGAGCTGCCACCCGGGCGGTAGTAAATAGTGGCAATCGAACCGGGGCAGATGTAGGCGCTATCCACCATGGGCTTGGGCAGTAAGCCGTTTGCGACACTGCCGATAAAGCTGTACACCAACCAGCTCACCATAAAGATTGCGCAGAGGCTCAATAGAATGCGGACCGGGCCGCTGAGGGTTCGACGTGGAGATTCGGTTGCCAGAGTTGAAGCATCCGCCAATAGGATGATCGGCTCCTCGGGCGCCTCGATCTGCAGCGGTTCAATGGCTTCGACTTCGACTGCAGACACCACAGCGACAGTCATTACGGTGTCGACTGGCGATTCAGATATCACCCTTGGCGCCGCTGGCTCAAGTACCAGTGTCATGGCTCGGAGCCGTGGCGCTGGCCTCGGAATCTGAGTGCGCCGTACGCGGATAATGCGCGCTTGCAGGACTACAAATACCGCGCACAGCAGCGGCACAATGACGTTCAATGCTGGAGACTGGCTGTTGACCCAGCCCACTATTGCCGGATCGGAGACGGCAATATCCCCCGCGATATACCCCAGCAACGCGCCGCCAACCAAAACCAACATTGGGTTGAGCTGAAGCACTCGAACAATTTGAATACTGCCAAACATAAGCAGCGGCACACTTAAAATCAGCCCCAACACCAGATAAAAGACGCTGCCTTGCGCGACAGCGGCAAGGCCTACAACGTTGTCCATGCTCATGACCAAGTCGGCGATCAGCACGGTCGCGACAGCACCGGATAAGGTGGTCGTCACGGTTTCAACGGGGCCGCCTTCGTTGTCCATGCGCTCTTCAATCAACAGCTTGATAGCGATGAAAATCAGCAACCCAGCGCCGACTATTTTCAAATAGGGAACCAACAGCAACCACCCGGCCAGGGTGGTCAGTAAGACGCGCAGCACAATCGCACCACTGGTGCCGATTACTACTGCTTTTTTGACCTGTTCGGCCGGTAGCCCACGGCAAGCCAGCGCAATCACCAGCGCGTTGTCTCCAGATAAAATCAGGTCCAACAAACCAATCTGGAAGATCATGCCAAGCGCGTGCAGTAAACCTTCAAACATCATGGAGCTTGATCACTCGCGTCATTGCTTGTGGGGCGTCGTTGCAGGTCCGGAACGGAACTGCTTGAGGAACTCGGCGTCCGGGGTTAACACCAACATGGGTTGGCTATCAGCCAACGCTTGCCGGTACGTCTGCAACGAGCGGTACAACTTGTAGAAATCGGGGTCTTTGCTGAACGCCGCCGACAACACCTGGTTAGCTTCGGCGTCGGCTTCGCCGTGGGTGATTGCCGATTTACGCTGCACCTCTGACAACAACACAGTCCGGTCCCGGTCGGCCTTGCCCTGAATCTGCTGCGCCCACTCGAAGCCTTGGGCTCGCAGCTCTTTCGCTTCACGGTTACGTTCGGACTTCATCCGGTCGTAGATCGCCTGGCTGGCCTCGAAGGGTAGATCGGCACGGTGCAATCGCACTTCAGTGACGTCGACGCCGAGCCCGCGCGCCTTTTCGGCTACGTCCTTCTGAATAATTGCTACTTCCGGCCGACGTTCGTCCGATAGCAATGACCGCAGCGACACCTGACCCAGTTCCCGGCGCAACGATGAGCTGACCATTTGCGTCAGTTGGGCATTAGCCTGGTCCAACGTGCCCACCGCTTGGTAGAAACGCAGCGGGTCGCTGATCCGAAAGCGCGTGTAGGTGACCACTTCAACACGTTTTTGGTCACCAAGAATGACCTGTTCGGCAGGCGAGGTGAGCATTTGCAAACGGCTGTCGTAGAACACCAATGAGTCGCTGAAAGGAATCTTGAACTTCAGCCCTGGCGCGCCGGCCACGCCCATGGGTGCGCCAAATCGAATGACCAGTGCTTGCTGGGTTTCATCGACCACGTACACCGACGAACCTAACGTCCAAACGAAGACGATTCCCAAGCCCGCTAGAAGCCACTTCAGCGTCGAATTCACGATTTGGCGTCCTTTTGCACGGTCTTGCCTGGGTCAGAAAGCGGCATGTACGGCACTACGCCAGACATCCCTTTGCCTGAGGAATCGATAATGACTTTGGAGGCTTTCTTCAGCACTTCGTCCATGCTTTCCATGTACAAACGCCAGGCCGTGACGTCCTTCGATTGCACATAGCTGTAGTAGACCGACAGGAAGCGCTTCGCCTCGCCTTCAGCCAGATTGCCAACTTGTGATTTGTAGGCTTCGGCGTCTTGGGTAATTCGCGCCGCGTCGCCACGCGCCCGGGGAATGACATCGTTGGCGTAGGCTTCTGCTTCGTTACGTGCGCGCTCTTGGTCGGCACGTGCACGCTGCACATCGTTGAAAGCATCGATAACCTGCGGTGGCGGGTCAACCCGTTGTAACTGAACCTGAGTGATCAAAATCCCGGCCTGCTCGCTATCCAGCAACTGTTGCAGCAAATTCCGGGTTTCATCGGCGATTTGCGCACGCTTGTCAGACATAGCGGCTTGAATCGGGGTACGACCGATGACTTCACGCAGGGCGCTTTCGGCAGCAACTTTTACCGAGCGTTCAGGTTCGCTGATTTTAAAAAGATACAGCCCAGCGTCTTTTATCCGCCAGAACACCGTGCAATCGGCTTCGACGATGTTTTCATCACCCGTAAGCATCTGCTTGTCTCGCGAACCGCTGTTGCCTGTGGTCAACGCAGTACTGACAGTGCCCAGTTGCAATTGGTTGACCTGAGTCACCTTTGGCAAGAGCACCGTTTCTACGGGAAAAGGGAGGTGGTAATGCAGGCCAGAGTCGGTGGTGTCCGCCCACCGCCCAAAGCGCAGGACAACGCCTTGCTCGTCAGGCTGGACTTTGTAGATACCTGAAGCAATCCACGCCAACAGGATGAGCCCCCCGATCAACAACAAGCCGCGGCCTTTAAGGTCCAGAACCGCGATGCTGTAATTGATTCGCTCGCGCAGGCTCGCCGCCGAATGGGTGGCTTGGACCGGAACGGGCGCTGGGCTACGGGTCATGCAGTTGCTCCTGTCCATTAAGGACGTGGGACCCTTACCGCAAGTGGTGGGGTCGCCGAAGCCGCGCAGAATAACTCAACCGCTGACGGTCGTCACTGATATGGATCATGTTAAAAACTGGACTCTATACGAGTGAAAAATAGCAGAGTCGATTCTATGCATCAGTGACTCCGAGGGCTAAACGCTCGGAAAAGACTGGCCGATCTGCGCCGTCGTGTACCAGTCCAGAAGCGTACTTGCCAAGGGGCTACCTTCAGCACCGGACCAAGCAGCAAAGTCTTCCTCGGCAACAGGCATATAAGGGCCGTGTTTTACTTCGAAAATCACCCCACCGACATCCAACGAAAGTACGGCGTGCCAACAACCAGCTGCAATCTCAAGGACTGCGCAGTCTTCGCCCAGCACGGTGCGCTGGATCACAGTACCAGCCTCGTCGAAATTCAAGACAACAAAACGACCGCTGAGTGGGTAGAGCAATTCCCACGTATGTGGGTGGCGTTGCGCACGCACATACGTGCCAGGTTCCATGGCAATTGCCAAACGCTGGATTGGATCGGTCAGCTCAACGTGAAGGTTGCGGTTAGCTCGCAGGCGAGTTGATTGCTGGGCCTGAGCGGCAAGCGCCTTTAGGTCGGCGGGGGTGATCTGCTTCATTAGGACTACCGATACGGATGAAAGGCGCAATTATGGCTCAGCCCGCCTGCGCATACAAAGAACTGCACACCATAAACATGCATTCACGAACGGCCGCGTTGAGCCTGTCTGCGCAATAATATGAGGGTAGCTGCCGGGAAACCCAAGCCACCAATGATCAAGCTAGCAATCATGCCCTCACGACCAAAGAGGCTGTATGCGCAACCGAATAGCAGCGCGGCCAGTGCGGGAACGCCCAAAGCGCAGATTATCAACGCATGGGCACCAAAAAAACGTTTTAACGGACCTTTGGCGTTGAACACGCAAATAAGCCAAAGGTGCATCCAGATAACGATGGTTATCAAATACAAGCTTAGATGAAGCAGGTCTCTGATCAGTCCACTTCCAATCATTCACCACACTCCCCGACTAATCACTCTAATTGCCAGTAATCCGTCTGATACAACTATCAGACACTACTTACATTACCGTACAGGATACAGGATAGAACTTCTGGCGTAATACGCCTTACTTAGAGCGTCTTTAGCACATTTTTTTCGGGTTTTAGAGGGAGCTACCAATCGCTATTTTGGCGAACGAATGCCACGCCTGCATGGCCTGTTCGCCTAAGACCTTTGAGGAGTCGTACGAAGGTTTGCGCCAAATCAATTGCCCTTTTCATTACTAATTTGTAGGCTATACCCATTGATACACGGCTTGTTACATTCCCGCCAAGCGGCCATGGCAACTTTTTGACGCACTCCCGCGAAAGCCTTTCCCTGGACTGCGCGATCACAAGCGTCACTCCGGAGGCAAGTAATATGACTGCAATTGTCAGTCTACCAATCACGTCGTGGGACCAAGTCATCAGCGGTGTCGACCAGACAGTGGCCCTCGAGGCGCTGGAGTCAGGCAATGTCGTTCTTTTGCCTCAGTTGCCATTTATTGTTCGGGAAGATGAACGTCCGCTGCTCGAATCCACTGTGATTCGCGGCATTAAGAACGTAAGCCTTACACCCGCCAACGGTATGTTTAAAGGTAGCAAGGGCACAGAAGCCGAACAGCGCCAGCTACAAGCGATGATGACGCGCTTCGCGAGCTCGACCAAAACCTTAGCCAACAACCTGCTTAGTCATTACCAAGACGGCTTACAACAAGCGCGCGCCAGCTTTCGACCAGTTGAAATCTCCGGGCGCCCTAGCTCTTGGCGTAAAGACGATACCCGGTTGCACGTCGATAATTTCCCGTCGTCACCTACATCTGGCAAACGCATTTTGCGCGTCTTTAGCAACATCAATCCGCAGAATCAACCTCGAGTATGGCGGCTGGGCAATCAGTTCGAGGCGGTTGCACAGCATTATTTGGCGTCGCTGCCAAAACCGCTATGGGGCGCCAGCACAGTAATGAACGCGCTGGGTATCACTAAAACCCCGCGCAGTGCCTACGACCACTACATGCTGCGTCTGCATGACCATATGAAAGCCGATCAGGAATACCAAAACCGACCGTCGCATCAAGAACATCGGTTTGCCGCAGGCACGACTTGGATGGTCTTCACGGATCAGGTGCCCCATGCAGCAATGAGCGGTCAATTTGTTCTAGAGCAAACATTTTTACTGCCGGTTGAGTACATGCAGCATCCCGCCCAAGCGCCGCTTCGTGTGCTTGAACGTTTGACGGGCCGCGGGCTGTCTTAATCCTTTGGCACCATCGTCAGTACCCGCAACCGATTACGGTGCGGGTGTTCTCGTGATGCGCTTATCAGCTTCACTCCACCGAATTAGCTTCACTCCACCGAAGAAAATATGCGCCGCATAACAAGGACGCTTATCGGGGCTTGCCACACCCTGCCACACCCCCGCGCGACAGCGAATCTCCCTTGGTGAGGCTTTGAATACGGCGATATCAAAAAGCCTTAGTTTTAACTTTCTTAATCCTCCGAGTCCTGTTTCAGTGTCTGTGCTACCGCAAGCCCGTCGGGCTAACAACGCAGACAAGGAACGACAATGTTAAAACGAGTAACTATCGCCACCGCGCTTGCCGCACTGACGCTTAGCTTCACTGCTTACGCGGATGTTCAGGTCAGGCTCGGCAGCAAGGAACGCGTCACGCATCTCTTCGCTTACCCCAATAACTGCGGCGTCATCTGTTTCAAAAAATGGACGCTGGAGGAAACGGTCGAAAATTACGTGGCGCAAAGCGTGGTTCGCGATGGTTACAGTGCGGCCAAAGTAGAGGTTAACCAAAAACATCATGAAATTGTCGCGACAATTAGCGGTGTGCCTGACGGCTACGGTGAGTCGCTGAGCGCGCTGTTGAATGCCGGTGACTTGGCCTACAAAGACGCTAAAAAACTTAACGCCGATGGCCAATGGAAATTCAACTGGTACTTGTTCCTTCCGCTGGGGATGGCGCTGGAAAACCGCAAGAGTGTAGAGCTGCTGCATTTCCCACCGGATACCGCGTTGACGCAATATCAGGACTACTTAAACTCCGCCACCACCAATCGCTGGTCTGATCTGTTGATTGATAACGGCATTGCACCCGATCAGACACCCAGTTATCAGACCATCATCGACATTGCACCGATTGCCGCGCCCGCGTCTGCTGGCAACGATCTGGTGGGAACCTACAGCTATTTCACCGATTATCAAACCACGATGATCAAACAACTCACCCTAGCTCCCGATGGCAAATCGCTGCCGATGGTCGCATTCGGCACTCCGGTTCGAAACTGGCTCCAGCAACAATACGGCGTTACGGTGCCGGTGTTGGGCCTGGCCAGTCTCGATATGGGTACGGGAAAGAGCGTCGCCGTGCTGGGTTCCAACCACCCTAGTTATATCTGGTACGCCGCTGGGTTGGCGAGTAACGGCGGCGATCAACACAGAGCCGATGTGGCAGGCCTGAAGGTCATGGGCCAAGACCTCAGCGCGGCGTGCTGGCAAGCCGGAATGGGCAAAACACCTGGCACTGACGCTCAAGCGATGCTCGGTCAATGCACTCAGCAATGGCAGGTCACCAACAGAGCGCAGACCTGCGAACTTTTCTACACCTCAATCCGCCTCCTGACAGCCGATCAGGCCAAGACTAAATGCACTGCCAGCGACGTATCAACCGCGCTTGAGCAGTTGCAGCAGCCAATTAGCCCGCAGTTTGCTCCGCCGTATTTATAAATCCCAAGGGTTAACCGAGGCGACTCGCGGACCGAGTCGCCTTGGCCACTACTCGCCTAACGGACGCAATCGGTACTGCGCCGGCAACTGCTCAAAACCAGTGATCGTAGCGTTCAAGCTTTTGAAGCGCCCGTCCTTGATCCCGTAGATACAGCCATGGATAGACAACTTCTGCCCACGGTGCCAAGCGTTTTGCACAATGCTGGTGTGACCAACGTTGGTCACCTGCTGAATCACGTTCAACTCACACAGCCGGTCGACACGCTCTTCTTCGGTCGGCAGCGCGGCCAAGGGTGCACGATTTTCGTAATACAGGTCGCGAATCGAGCGCAGCCAACCATCAATCAGGCCCAGCTGGCGGTCTTGCATCGACGCGCGCACGCCGCCGCAACCATAGTGGCCGGTCACCAGGATGTGTTTAACCTTGAGCACGTCCACTGCGTATTGAATCACCGACAGGCAATTGAGGTCAGTGTGCAGCACGACGTTAGCGACGTTGCGGTGTACGAACAGATCGCCCGGCAACATGCCGACAATTTCGTTGGCTGGCACGCGTGCATCCGAGCAACCAATCCACAGGTATTCCGGCGTTTGCTGGCGAGCCAGTTTGGCGAAAAACTCCGGGTCTTTATCCTTGATTGCATCGGCCCAGCGTTCATTGTTGTCAATCAGGTCTTGTAGTTCTTTCATCAGTTTATGCCTCGAAGATGATGCCCAGCTTTGACTGGCGCCCGGCGGCTCAGGTCACGCTGATGTGCCAAAGCTGGTTCAAAGAACAAAAGGAATCTTCATGGTTGTGATCGGTCAACGTTAATAAGGCCCCAAAACATGAGGAAATGCCATGACTGAATCACGTCGCCCCTATGGCTCACCACAGCCGGAACCGATTGACGATAACGAAGACAGGATGGGTTCCATGGACGAGCTACACTTCGACGAAGACAAGCCCGCCGCCCGCATCGGCGATCTGATACCGGAAGAAGAATTAGCCCACGAGATTTCCGACGAACGTGTCCGCGAAGCGGGAATGACGGGTGCCTCGACTTCGGATCACCATTCAACCGATGACGACATGAGTCCAGAAACCCTGATCGACGAGGATGGAGCGCGCTCGCCGTACGAGCTAGGCGAGGACACTCCGGCGGATTGGGAGCTGAGTATCGTCGGCGCAAATGACATTGGCGGCGGCGATGGTTTGGACGAGGCCGAGCTGGCGGATCTCGATCCGCTGGACGGGAAACCAGAACATCGTAAGCCTGAGTAACGGTTACTCGAATAAGGTACAGGCCATCACCAACGCATCTTCGTGGCCACCCGCTGCCGGGTAGTAGTCGCGGCGACGGCCTATTTCATTGAAACCGAAACTCTCATACAAACGATAGGCCGACAGGTTGCTGGCTCTAAGTTCAAGGAAGCATTCGCGCCCATTAAGTTCGTAGGCGCGGGACATCAATCTCTCCAGCAAGCGCAGTCCCAGACCCCGGCCTTGGCTTTCGGGCTTGACAGTGATGTTCAGCAGGTGTGCTTCGTCGATGATGACGTTAATCACGCCATGGCCGACTTGCTGAGCACCTTCGAACATCAGCCATATTTCATAAGACTTGAGCGCGTCGAGGAAAATACCCCGAGTCCACGGGTGAGTGAACGCTGCGTATTCGATTTTTAATACTGCATCCAGATCAGCCTCAGTCATTCGCCGAAACGTAACCGAATCGGCGGTTGTGACGGTTTTTTTCGAAACGTCTGTCATTCAGTCGTGTTCCAGCGTGTCATCAGCCGACGCATGGTTAGCCAGACATCAGCTTTGCGGTGCGGCTCGTCCATTAATAGTTCCAGGCCTGGCAGGGCCCAGGCGCTGCCAAGCCCTTCGACCTGCAGTTCACGGTTGTAAGATTCGGCGTTGGCTTCGCCGGCAAACCTGATCGACGGCAAACCAATGAGCCATAGGCAAGCGCAGGGCTCATCTTCCAAACGAGCGCTAACGAAGCCTTGGACAAAATCACGCGCTGACTCAGGCCCTTGGTCCAAATGGCCCCGTACCAACAGCGGCCAACGCACCGGTTCGCCAATGATCTGTGGGCTATCCGGTAGACCCGCCGCACGCAGCATGTCCTTGAGCAACAGGTACGCCGGGTCGCGACTTTGAAACGGATCGCCTGTGGGTAGTTCGACCAGTAGCAAGCAGCGTCCAGCGCGGAGTAACTGCAAAGCAAAACGTGGCGGTGCAACAACCGCTGCCTTGGTCGGCGCGGACGCTTGATCTGCAACGTCGACCACGGCATGACTTCGCGTGCTGGCCAAGGATGGGCGTGATATGTCTCGCCTTGGCCGTTCGATGACTGCTTGGACTGTCGGCACAACGGCTTCAGGAGTAACTATTACGGCTGCAGTGGGCGCCGGGACATTGATGCTCGGTTCGACAGGCAGCGGCAAAGGCGCCAGTAACTCCGGGCGCGAAGGTGCAGCAAACGGAAGCGCTGTGCGCGGCAGCCAATTGACCACCTGCATTGCAGTCAGATAAGCGCGGCGACGGGACTCATTAAGCAAAGGTCGGCCATCTATGGATAAGTAAAGACCAGGATTCTACCGCTCTTCGCCAATTCCCGCCGCAGTTGATCGCTTGGGGGGTGAAATGTTGCCCGGTCGATGCAGTACAATTGCTGCTTTTATTTGCCAACAGTCGGCCTTCCAATGATCGAACCTAAGCGCGTCTTGCGCGCCCTTGCCGAGCACTGGGCTTTATTAGAGCCACTGTGCGAACACTTCGACCAGGGCACATTGAGTCTGAGCGAGCTGCGCCTGCAATTGGCGACTCAGCAACTGGACAGCACACCGCAGGACATCACCTACCTCCTGGACGTGTGGATACGTCTGGACATTTTGGTTCCGGTGGCCAAAAGTCCGAATCGTTTTGAACTCAATGCTCAAATTCACGACTTCCTGTCTTACCTGCGGCGCGAGCATCGCTTGGGTCTGTGCCTGGAAATCGAAGCCTATCTGCGCCACCTGGAGCGCCTGGCGGGTTATATCCAGGATGCTTTCGATATTCGTGACGCCAGTGATCTCGCACGCCAACTTCGCCTACTCGACATGCGCGTTCGTGATGTTTTGAAAAAGCTCGCGAATGATGAACAGGCGTTGATCGCGGTGGCCGAGCGGGCCAAGACAAGCGACCGACAGATTCCCTTGCGTCAGCGCTACGCCGAGGTATTGGCGACGTGGGATGAATACATCGAGCCCATGATCCAGTTGGTGAATGCCGATGGCGCGTTCGAACAAGGCGTACGCAAGGTGGAAAATGTCTTGCTGCGCTTGCTCACTGAGCAGCAACGGCTTGGCCATCTGGTTGATGACGACAGGCTGCTGCGCACTCATGCACGCATTCTTGAAATGCAGACCAGCGCTCAGTTGACCTTGCGCCATGCTCGAGAGCTGCTACTGCCGCTGCGCGAAGAAGCCCGTCGGCATAACGCAGTGACCCGTGGCGCGGCGCTGGCGTTGTCGGCGATCCGTAAGCGCGGCATTGATGCATTGCCTCACGCGGTCATGCCGATGTTCACGCGGCCGCAGAGCACATTTCTCGGCAGTGCCAGCCAGGTTGAAGCCTATGTCTATGCCTTGGCCCGCTTTGAACCCAAACCCGCGAAGTTTCCCAAGGCCAATGTCAGCAGCCGCAAGGGTGAGCCGCCACGGGCGCCGCGCACGGTCAAAGAAATGCTGGAGCGCTGTGAAGACGCCTTGCCAATGCCAGACCTGATGGTCTGGTTGCTGGAGCAGGAGCCGAACGGCCCAACTGACGAATTGCTGTACTGGTTCTCGCGCCTGTCGCGGGACAAACGCTTCAGCCGCGAACGCCTGGAGCGGCGCGACTATCACACCCAGGAGCACCAGGTCAGCCTGCGCTCTTTCGCCCTGCTCTCTAGCCGAGATGAGCACCTAGAGAATTCTGCGAGCCCCCCTCATGCATCTTGATCTGTCTGAAATGTCCCAGTTGGCGCCGATCTTCCGTGAGCTGTTGAAGGGCTATCACGTCAGTCGTCGCGACCCTGAACTGTATGCACAACTGTCTAATAGTCAGGACCAATACCGCACGCTGTTTAAAGCCCTGGGCTACGAACTTGTCTGCGACACGCGCGGCTTTTATTACTTCGTTCCCGACCTCGCAGCGGCGCAGGTCAACAAGACGGCGCAGCGCTTGGCATTGTTCACGTTCATCATCGTCGAGCACTTGGCTGATCAGGGTCGTGACCCGGTGGCCGTGCTGGACGGTGGCAGCCTGGGCCGGGATGAGTTGCCCTCGCTGCTAGAGAAGTACCGCGATCTGTTTGTCCAGGCCGAAGTACAGACCCAAGAAGAGTTGGAAGAAAAGATCATGCGCCGCATGACCCAGCTCGGGTTCGCGAGTGAAGAAAACGGCATCTACCGTTTCCTGCCGCCGATGCATCGCTTTCTTGATGTCTGTTTGTCAGTCCAACAAGACCGCGATCTGGCGGCCAGCCTGCACAGCGTCTTGCCACTGCCGACTCCAGTCTTGATCGACGACGAAAGCGACGAAGCCCTCCTCGAACCAGAAGATCCGCTGGACCTCACCGAATTCGACAAGCCGGAAGAAACCGAATCTCAAGCCTTGGCGCGAGCCATTGCCGCCGAGCAGCAGGAGTTGGACGCATGAGCCAGGAACGCTACGGCATACGCCGCTTTGCCCTGCTGAACACGGCCGGTTACAGCCTCGGCTTGTTCCCGCTGGAACACCCTCTGTCGGTGTATGGCGCGAATAATTTAGGGAAAAGTGCCTCAATCAACGCCCTGCAATTCCCGATTCTGGCACGCATGTCGGACATGAGCTTCGGCAAGTACAGCCTCGAACAATCTCGACGTTTTTACTTCGCTACCGACACCAGTTACATTCTGGCTGAAATCGCGCTTCCCCATGGCCCACACGTGATTGGCGTGGTCGGTCGCGGCCCGGGCGGAGGCTTCGGCCATCAGTTCTTCGCTTACGCCGGCAAGCTGGATCTGGCCCATTACCAAAAGAATGACACCTGCCTGCGGCACAAGGAGCTGTTCAGTAATCTGGAAAGCCTGGGCCTGAAAGCCTACGAATTGAAGCCCGATGAGCTGCGCCGTTTGCTGGTGGGCGGCCATACCTCGATCCCGCTGGACTTGACCCTGATCCCCTTACGCTCCACCAGCGAGCAGAGCTTGAAAACTTTCCGGGCACTGTTTATCAACCTGCTGCACATGCGCGAAATTACGGCAGCGAAACTCAAGCAGCTGTTTTTGGACGCCTTCGAACATAGCTTGCGCTCAGGCAGCGTCGATTACATTGCCGCATGCGAAGAAGCCTTTCGCGATGTCCGCCGGATGGAACAGGATTACAACGCGCTAGTGCTTGCCGGATCGTTGGTTGAAACCTTGTCTGCGGGGGTTAAACAGAGGGAAGCGTTGCGCGGAAAATTGCACCGCATTTCGCCGCTTCTCGACTCGCTGCTAGGCACATGGCAAGAATATTCCAGCGCGCGCAAAGACGAGCTCGTAATTCACGCCGAGCATTACCGCAATGAGCAAGATTCACTGCAGAACGATCAGCGCGGCGGCACCCAAGAGCTGATGCGCCTTGAACGTGAGATCAGCGCTATACAACGCTGGGTGGGCGAGCTGTCCGTGCTCAAGAACCGCTTTGCATTGGTTAACGACGTCAAGATACTGGAACAACAACTGCTGGCGGCTAAAGACGCCCACGATGAATTGGCTGGCGCGCTGGCCCAGTCTCGACAGTTCAGCACCGAGGATCTGGAAGAGCGTTTACGCGATCTGGAAAAACGCCTGAAGGCGGTGAAGCAACAGCTCGATCACGCGGATAACAATAGCTATGCACGCCTGCGCGAAGAGTTCTCGCAACCGGACGTCGAGCGCTTAATGCGCCTGTTCAACAGTACGTTGTTCAGCCTGCCGCTGGGCGAACAAGGCATTGCGCTGGATGATGGCGACGTGTGGGTCAAGTCACTGGAACGGATACTCGACAGCTTCAAAGGCGAGCGCTTCGAAGTGCCGGGCCTTACGATCAATCTGTCACACATTGAGCCTCCTGCGTTACAGGCCCTGGCTGATCGTGCGGCGTTACGTGATCAAAAACAGCGTCTTGAAAAAGAACTCAAGCAGCTGAAGGCTCAGCAGGCGGTCGCTTCTGACCGTGCTGCGAGCAAGACACAGGCCGAGGCGTTGTATCAACAGGTACTTGATGCACAGAAAGCGCTGGAAGATTTCCGCCGCAGCCAAACCCTGAGCGCCGAAGAATCGGAGAAGCTTGAGCAACTGGCGCAAATGGAAGCTGCCCAGGATGAATTGAAACGCTCAAGCGACGCCTTCACCGAACGCGTCCAGCAACTGTCCGCCAAGCTGCAATTGGTGGGTCGACAGATCGGCGACATGGAAACCAAACAGCGAACCCTGGACGACGCGCTACGTCGCCGTCAGTTGCTGCCTGCGGACATGCCTTTTGGTACGCCGTTTATGGAAGCGGTAGATGACTCGCTGGAAAACTTGCTGCCCCTGCTCAACGACTATCAGGACAGCTGGCAAAGTCTGCAGCGCACCGATAATCAGATTGAAGCGCTGTACGCTCAGATTCGGTTGAAGGGCGTTGCTAAGTTCGACAGTGAAGACGACATGGAGCGGCGGCTGCACTTGCTTGTTAACGCCTATGCACATCGCCAGGACGAAGCGCTCACCCTCGGCAAAGCCCGCCGAGCCGCCGTGACCGACATCGCCCGGACGTTACGTAATATCCGTAGCGACTACGACAGCCTGGAACACCAGTTGGCACTGTTTAACCGCGAGATAAACAAACGGCAGGTATCCAACCTCGCGAGCTTCCGTATCGTTCTTGCACCAAACAAAGAGGCGCTGAAACACATAGATCAGATCATCCACAGCGCTGGGCAATATGAAGAAGGCGAGACGTTGTCAGTGTTCGACCTGAGCCAAAGTGCCGATCAGGACAATAAGAATGAAGAAGCCAAGGAGTATCTGGCGCGGTTGGTGGCAGCGAACCACAACCAGTTGGGTTTGAAGGATTTGTTCGAGCTGGCGTTCGAGATCACCAAGGTCAACGGCCCCCCGGTGATCCATACCGACATCGACGGAGCAGCGTCTAACGGCACGACGATGACGATCAAGGCACTGACCAATATGTACCTGTTGCTGCATTTGATGGACCGCGATCAGGCCGGACGCATTAGTCTTCCGTACTACCTGGACGAAGCGGCAGACATCGATGAGAAGAATCAGGCCGCCTTGCTGGAAACCAGTTTGCAACTTGGCTTTGTACCGATCCTGGCCAGCGTAAAACCACAGGTCTCGGCGCATATCGCCATCGACCTTGAAGGCGGTAGCGGACCTAACGGGATCTACATTGATGAAGCAGATTGGAAGTACATACGTCGGCATGATGACGTTGTTAACGCAGTCGTTGATTCAGAACCGGAGCTGGCTTGATTTCTCTGTAGATGGCCAACTTGTTGGCGAATAACCAAGCGCGGGGTGTCAGGTATGCCGCCTCGCGAACACCTTCGCTCCTACAGCGTATATACGGTATGTGATCAATGCCTGCGAATTAGCTTGGCAGGTTTTTCCTGCGCACAGACAAAACCCCTGAACGCGTAAGCGATCAGGGGTTCTGGAATTTAATCTTGACGATGACCTACTCTCACATGGGGAAA